>JBBSUS010000133.1:0-6381 GCA_038234195.1 Hyphomicrobiales bacterium
CATCCGCCTCGCGTCGGGCGCACTGGTGCTGGGCCTCATCTTTCTGTGGCGGCGGCAAAGAGCGCGGCGCGGAGGCGACGCAGAAACCGTCGACGCGGCGGAGCATCTCCCCGGCAGCTGGATGTCCGCCGGCGCCCTCCTCGTCTATGCCGTCTGCTTCTCCTTCGCCTATGTGCGCATCGGCGCCGCCATCGGCGCGCTGGTTCTGTTCGCATCTGTCCAGGCGACGATGATCGGAGCCGGGCTAGCCGCTGGCGAACGCCCGGGGCGGCTTGAAATCCTGGGCCTCGTCGTCGCCTTCGGGGCCTTCGTCTGGTGGATCGCGCCGCATTTGGTGACGCCGGAGATCGTCGGGGCCCTGCTGATGGTCCTCTCGGGCATCGCCTGGGGTGTCTATTCCCTACGCGGCCGCGGGGCCGGTCACCCCGCCTCCGTCTCGGCGGGCAATTTCATCCGTACCCTGCCGATCGCCATTCCGCTGATCCTTTTGTCCCTGGTCCTTGCGCCACTCGCCTCGCTCGAAGGCGTCCTCATCGCACTCGCCTCCGGAACCATCGCCTCCGGTCTCGGCTACATCGTCTGGTACACCGCCCTGCCGCTCTTGACCGCCACGCGCGCGGCCCTAGTGCAGCTCTCGGTTCCCCTCATCGCCGCGGCAGGCGCCGTCGTGTTTCTCGGCGAAAGCCTCAGCGTCCGCTTCTTCATCGCCGCCGCGCTCGTGCTCGGCGGCATCGCGCTGGCGGTCTCGGTCAAGGCCAAGCCGCGGGCCGCCAGAATATCAGGCACGGGCACAGCCGCGAGACCGACACGGTGAGTCGCGCGATCAGGACGACCGGAATCCCCAAGCCGGGCGGCATGCCGCGTGGCGCAGCAGGACTTCCCGAGCCCTTCGCCGGCTGGTTCGCCCGCAATGGCTGGACGCCGCGGCCGCATCAGCTCGACCTTCTGGAAAAGGCCCAAGGCGGGGCTTCGGCTCTGCTGATCGCGCCGACGGGGGCGGGCAAGACGCTGGCGGGATTCCTGCCGAGCCTCGTCGATTTGGCGCGCCGGCCGCGGCGCAAGCCGGGAACGCGGGCGCGGGGCGTGCATACGCTTTATATCTCGCCGCTGAAGGCGCTGGCGACCGACATCGCCCGCAACCTGGAACGGCCCGTCGTCGAGACGGGGGTTTCGGTCACCATGGAAACCCGGACAGGCGACACGTCGCAGGCGCGCCGCCAGAGCCAGAAGCTGAAACCGCCGGACATTCTTCTGACGACGCCCGAGCAGGTGGCGCTGCTGATCGCGTCGAAGGACGCGCGCATCTTCTTTTCAGACCTCAGATACGTGATCTTCGACGAGTTGCATTCGCTGGTGACGTCGAAGCGCGGGCATCTCCTGTCGCTCGGCCTTGCGCGGCTCCGTCAGCTGCGGCCGGAGATCCAGACCATCGGCCTTTCGGCGACGGTCGCCGAGCCCGACGAGCTGCGGCGATGGCTGGTGGCGCAGGACGGCGATGTCGACCATCCGCCGCTCTGCGATCTCATCACCGTCGAAGGCGGGGCGGCGCCGGACATCACCATCCTCAAGTCGAAGGAAAGGGTGCCGTGGCAAGGGCACTCCTCGCGCTACGCCATGGCCGAGATCTTCGAGGCGATCCGTGCCCACAAGACGACGCTGCTCTTCGTCAACACCCGCTCCCAGGCTGAGATCCTCTTTCAGGAGCTCTGGCGGATCAATGACGAGACGCTGCCGATCGCGCTGCATCACGGCTCGCTCGACCTCGCCCAGCGCAAGCGCGTCGAGACGGCGATGGCGGCCAACCAGCTGCGCGCGGTCGTGGCCACATCGACGCTCGACCTCGGCATCGACTGGGGCGATGTCGATCTCGTCGTCCATGTCGGGGCCCCGAAAGGCGCTTCGCGGCTGGCCCAGCGCATCGGCCGCTCGAACCACCGCATGGACGAGCCATCCAAGGCCATTCTCGTGCCGGCCAACCGCTTCGAGATCATGGAATGCCAGGCCGCCCTCGACGCCAATTATCTCGGCCACCAGGACACGCCGCCGCTCAGGGACGGCGCGCTCGATGTTCTGGCCCAGCATGTTCTGGGCATGGCCGTCGCCGAGCCGTTTCGCGCCGACGCGCTGTTTGCCGAGATCATCACGGCGGCGCCTTACGCCGGCTTGACGCGCGAAACCTTCGACCGGATCGTCGTTTTCGTCGCGACGGGCGGCTATTCGCTGCGCGTCTACGAACGCTATGCCAAGATCAAGCTGACCGAAGACGGCACCTGGCGAATCGCCCATCCGCGCATCGCCCAGCAATACCGAATGAATGCCGGCACTATCCTCGAAGCCGAGATGCTGTCGATCAGGCTGATCCGCCGCCGCACCCTATCGGGCATCAGCCGCGGCGGGCCGACCTTGGGCAAGATCGAGGAGAATTTCCTCGAGACGCTCACACAAGGCGACACCTTCCTCTTCGCCGGCCAGGTGATCCGCTTCGAAGGCATCTTCGAAAACACCTGCCTCGTTACCAAGGCGGTCTCGGAGGAGCCGAAGATCCCCTATTATGGCGGCTCCAAATTCCCGCTGACCACCTATCTCGCCAAGGAAGTGCGGGCGATGCTCGCCGACCCGAAGCGCTGGGGCGATCTGCCGGGCGAGGTCGCCGACTGGTTGCGGATCCAGCAACTCAACTCGCTGATTCCCGGCGAAAACGACCTGCTGGTCGAGACCTTCCCGAATGGCCGGCTCGACTTCATGGTGCTTTACCCGTTCGAGGGGCGCCTCGCCCACCAGACCCTGGGCATGCTGCTCACGCGAAGACTGGAACGGGCGCGGGCGAAGCCGCTGGGCTTCGTGGCCACCGATTACGCGATCTCGATCTGGGGGCGCGGTGGCATGGGCGCGATGATCGCCGACGGCCGCCTGTCACTCGATCAGCTGTTCGACGAGGACATGCTGGGCGACGATCTGGACGCCTGGATGGCCGATTCATGGTTGCTCAAGCGCACCTTCAAGCAATGCGCCGTCATCTCCGGCCTCGTGGAGAAGCGCCGCCCGGGCCAGGAGAAGACCGGTCGCCAGATGACCATCTCCACCGACCTCGTCTACGATGTCCTCAGAGCCCACGAGCCCGATCACATTCTCATGCAGGCGACCTGGGCGGACGCCGCGACCGGCCTCCTCGACGTCGGCCGGGTCTCCGATCTCCTCGCCCGCATCAAGCACCACATCGTCCACAAGGACCTCGATCGCATCTCGCCGCTCGCCGTGCCGATCATGCTGGAAGTCGGACGCGAACGGGTGGAAGGTGAAGCCCGCGACGAACTGTTCGCCGAGGCGATGGACGCGGAGATCGCGGCGAAGACTGGCGCGTCGTAACCGTCCGTTCGTCAACCGGCATGGGCAGAGATCGGGGTTCCGCCTGGAACGACGACGACGGGCCGGCGTTTGCCGCTGGAGCACTGTTGGAACCAAGTTGACGGCCGACCCGGCCGCAGGAGAGACGACCATGGTGACGATCCATTACGAGATCACCCGCCACGACGAGGGCTGGGCCTACAAGGTCGGCGATGTCTTCTCGGAAACCTTCAGGACCCATGACGCGGCACTGCGGGCCGCGCGCGACGCCGCTGCGCGCCAGGAGGTCGCCGGCGACAGCCCGAGGGGCATTCGCTGGGAAGATGGGGACGGCAATTGGCACGACGAGGTCGTCGAGGGCAACGAGCGGCCGGAGACGGTGGTCGACGATCAACCGAACTGAGCTTTCGACCATAGCGGCCGGGAGTGAGCCGAAACGCAAGTCCTGGGCGCCGACATGGCACTCTGGCCAAACGGAACCGTCTTCCTCACGCCGTCGGTGGAATGTCGATGATCTGGTCGAAGGCTCTCCTCGAAGCGCACCAGCGCGTGTTGGGCATGCCGTTGAATGTGGCCTGCGTCGGCAACGTGGAGAGCGTGGTGCGCTTCGGCTTGTCCGGCGCCGAATCTCCGGGGTCGAGGGCCTTCTTCTGCAAATCGATGTCGAAATTGTACCAGTCGAGATGACCCTGGGAGTACTGGTCTGCAACGAACACTTTCTCGCCCTCCTCCATCGGCGTCGAAGCTGCGAACTGTATTCGAGCCGGTCGGGCAGCCAGGAGGATCGAGCGGGCGCAGCGCCGGGCTGGAAGAGGAGCTTGTCGAACCAGGCGACGAAGCGCTCGGCAACCGGGTCGACCGACACATCCTTCGCGGCCAGCGCGGCAATGCCATCGCTGGCATGGTTGGCAGGCGAGGCCCTTAGATGGTCGTAGAGCCTGACGCCGTCCATCATTCTCAGGCCTCCCGCCGCCTGAAAGTTCGCCCAGACTCCGGGGTGGGCGCAATGGCGAAATCCTCGGGCTTCGTCGGTTCCGGCGCGTGGACGGGATAGGCCTTGATAAACTCGCCCACGGCGGCGGCCGAGACGGGACGGATCATCTTCAGCCATTGCCGGCCCATCAGCAGGCGCATGTCGAGCGCCAGGTCGAGTTGGCTCACCCGCTCGGTGCCGGTACCGGGATCATGGGACACCTGGCGCTGGCTGAAGGCGACCGGCATGGGCTCGACGATGGCCTCGAGCGAATATCATCGGTGAAGGGTCCGACCGGACCGTCGGCCGCCTCAGTGACTTAGATCGTATCGCTGCGCAAGTTCGGTTTCGTTGGGATAGCCCGGGATCATTCCCACTCGATCGTGCCCGGCGGCTTCGACGTCACGTCGTAGACCACTCGGTTGATCCCGCGGACCTCGTTGATGATGCGGGTCGCAGTATTGCCGAGGAAGTCCATGTCGTAAGGGTAGAAATCGGCAGTCATGCCGTCGACCGACGTGACGGCACGAAGCGCGCAGACGAATTCGTAGGTGCGACCGTCGCCCATCACGCCGACGGTCTGGACGGGAAGCAGTACGGCGAAGGCCTGCCAGATGGCGTCGTAGAGGCCGGCCTTGCGGATTTCGTCGAGATAGACTGCGTCCGCCTCGCGCAGGATGCGCAGCTTTTCACGCGTCACGCCGCCGGGACAGCGGATGGCAAGGCCCGGGCCCGGGAAAGGCTGGCGCCCGACAAATTGCTCCGGCAGGCCGAGTTCGCGTCCAAGGACGCGGACCTCGTCCTTGAAGAGTTCGCGCAACGGCTCGACGAGTTGCATGTTCATGCGCTCGGGCAGACCGCCGACATTGTGGTGCGACTTGATGGTGACGGAGGGTCCGCCGGTGAAGGACACGCTCTCGATGACGTCGGGGTAGAGCGTGCCCTGGGCAAGGAAGTCCGCGCCGCCGATCTTCTCGGCCTCGGCCTCGAAGGTCTCGATGAAAAGGCGGCCGATGGTCTTGCGCTTGACCTCGGGGTCCAACTCGCCCTCGAGCGCGTCCAGGAAGAGATCCTGGGCTTCGACGTGAACGAGAGGGATGTTATAATGGTCGCGGAACATCGAGACGACCTCGGTCGCCTCGTTCATCCGCAGCAGCCCGTGATCGACGAAGATGCAGGTGAGCTGGTCGCCGATCGCCTCGTGGATCAGAACTGCCGCGACTGACGAGTCGACCCCGCCCGACAGGCCGCAGATCACCTTGCCGTCGCCGACCTTCCTGCGGATTTCCTCGATCGCCTGCTCCTTGAAGGCGGCCATGGTCCAGTCGCCGGACAGACCGGCGATCTTGTGGACGAAGTTCGACAAAAGCTTTGCGCCATCCGGCGTGTGGACGACTTCCGGATGGAACTGCACGCCGTAGAAGCGCCGCTCCTCGTCAGCGATTGCGGCGAAAGGCGCGCCGGGCGAATGGGCGATGACCTCGAAGCCGCGGGGCAACTCGGTCACCCTGTCGCCATGGCTCATCCATACCTGATGCCGGGTGCCTTCGGCCCAGACCCCCTCGAACAGCGGCGAGGCTTTCTTCACCTCGAGGAAGGCCCGGCCAAACTCGCGGTGAAGGCCACCCTCGATATGGCCTCCGAGCTGGGCGCACATGGTTTGCTGGCCGTAGCAGATGCCGAGCACCGGCAGTCCGGATTCGAACAGGATGGACGGGGCGGAGGGCGCGTCGGCCTCGATCACCGAAGCGGGCGAGCCGGACAGAATGATCGCCTTCGGCTTCAGTCGGTGGAAACCCTCTTCGGCCGACTGGAAGGGCACGATCTCGGAATAGACCCCGGCCTCGCGCACGCGGCGCGCGATGAGCTGGGTGACCTGGGAGCCGAAATCGACGATGAGGATGGTGTCGGGATGCGCTGTCATGGCGGAGCTTTAAAGAAAAGCGCCGATCAAGAAAACACAATTTTTGCAAGCGCGAAGGCGTCGGCGCGCATCGTCCACCTCTCGCTGCCGCCGCTGCCTCGTCGACGGCTCGACGAAGCCTTGCGGGGCTCGTCCTGGC
>JBBSUS010000134.1:0-6355 GCA_038234195.1 Hyphomicrobiales bacterium
AGCGTGAAGATCCTTCCGGCTGAGGCGCGGGGTCGGCCAGACGGTACTCTCCCTTGGAAGAAGGCGTCTCGGGTTGGTCCCGAACTGCCGTCGGTCCTTGCATCGCAATGTGCTCCGGTCAGCTTGGTGCCGCTTGCCAAGCTGACGCTAGCCAATTAACGTGCAGCTGTAAAGTTTGATCAAAGATCACGAAAATTCACCGTGTCGATTTCCTGAGAGCGGCGCTTTTGACCCTCATCGACGACGATCACGCGAAAAGCCCGAGCGCTTCTTCGTACGGGAAATCCGAGCTCCGGCAGGGCGCAGCCACGCCCGGTGTAGTGCCGGCACTTGCTGTCGAGGACGTGTCCATCGCCTTCGGAGGCGTCAGGGCCGTCGACGCCATGTCGCTGACGGTCGCGGCGGGCGAACTTGTCGGCCTGATCGGCCCGAACGGCGCCGGCAAGACGACCATGTTCAATCTGATTGCCGGAAGTCTGACGCCGGACAGCGGGCGGATCGCGCTCGCCGGTGTTTGCGTCGAGCGCGAAAACGCATCCAGCCGGATCGGGCGCGGACTGGCTCGCACCTTCCAGATCCCGCGGCCCTTCGCCGGGATGACCGTCCTGGAAAACATGCTGACCGCCGTTCAGAACCAGGCCGGAGAAACGCTTCTCGGCAACTTCCTCAAGATCGCCCAGGTGGCACGCGAGGAGCGCGACGCCGTCCGGCGGGCGAGGGAGCTTCTGGATTTCCTGCAACTGTCGCGGTTGGCGAACGAGGAAGCGCGGATCCTGTCCGGCGGGCAGCGAAAGCTCCTCGAACTTGGACGGGCGCTGATGTCACAGCCGCGCATCATCCTTCTCGACGAGCCGGCCGCAGGGGTGAACCCGGCGCTGCTCGACTTCATCATCGACCGTATCGTCGAGATCAACGCCGATGGCATCACCGTCCTTTTGATCGAACACAACATGGAAATGATCGGCCGGCTCTGCCCGCGGGTCGTGGTGATGGCCGAAGGCAAGCGATTGGCCGAAGGTCGGCCGGACGAGGTGACAAGGGATCCGCGCGTGATCGAAGCCTATCTCGGCGGAGCGGCCCCATGAGCGCTCGATCGGCATCGCACGTGATCGAGACGCTCGCGCTCGTCGCCGGCTACGAGCCGGACCTGCCGATCGTCAAGTGCGTCGATCTTGTCGTCGACGCGGGCGACTTTCTGGTCATCCTTGGGCCAAACGGCGCCGGCAAGTCGACCTTCGTCAAGGCCGTTGCCGGTCTCGTTCCCGTCCATGGTGGCCATATCCTGCTCAACGGCGCCGACATCACCGGCCGGCCTGCGCACGAACTGGTCTCCGCAGGGCTCGCCTTCGTTCCGCAGACCGAAAACATCTTCACGACGCTTTCCATCGAAGAGAATCTCAAGCTGTGCGCCGGCGTCTTGCCGCCGAAACGACGCAAGGAGCGGATCGATGCCGTGTTGGCGATGTTCCCCGATCTCGCGGGCCGTCTTTCCATCGCTGCCGGCGCACTCTCCGGCGGACAGCGCCAGATGCTGGCGACCGCTCGGGCGCTTCTCGTCGAGCCCAGCGTGATCGTTCTCGACGAGCCGTCGGCGGGTCTTTCGCCGAAGCTGGTCGGCGATGTCTTCGAGACGCTGGCCCGGGTCAATGAAGCGGGCGTCACCATCGTTCTCGTCGAGCAGAACGTTCGCGCCGGGCTCCGCGTCGCCAAGTCCGCCCTCGTGCTCGCCGATGGCCGGGTCGTCCACCGTGGGCCGGCCGCAGGGCTTGCCGACGATCCGGGTCTGGGGGCGATGTTTCTCGGCGGTCATCGGGCCGAAGGGCAGGCGGCATGAATCCGCAGGCGCTCATCGATGGACTGATCGCCGGTGCGATGATCGGACTCGGCGCGATCGGCGTCACCTTGACCTATTCGATCCTGCGCTTTGCCAATTTCGCCCATGGCGAGTTCGTCACCTGGGGCGCCTATTTCGCGCTGGCGCTCGTGTCGACGCTCGGGATCGGCATGGACCCGCTCGGGCCCTTCTCCTTCGGCTGGCTTCTGCCATTGGCCGCCGTGCTTGCGGTTGCGATGACAGGGGGGCTGGCCGTCCTTCTCGATCGATTGCTGTTCGCATCGTTTCGATCCAGGGGATCGGCGACGATCATCATGGTGATCGCCAGTTGTGGCGCCTCGATGGCGCTGCGGGCGCTGCTGGAATTCGGCTTCACCTCGAAGCCGGCGTATTTCACCCGCGAACTGCAGATCGCGATCCCGCTCGGCGGCGGCCTTCGGGCCACGCCCGACCAGCTCCTGATGCTGGCGGTGACCGCCGTGCTCGTCGTCGGGGTGCATCTTCTGCTGACCCGCTCGGCCATCGGGCGGCAGATGCGCGCCGTCAGTGAAAATCCGACGCTTGCCAGAATTGCCGGTGTCGACGTCGGCAGGGTGATCCGGACGGTCTGGTTTCTCGGCGGTGCGTTGGCAGCTGTGGCCGGCATCATGTCCGGACTTCTCGTCCAGATCCGTCCGTATATGGGCTTCGATCTCCTTTTGCCGCTCTTCGCCGCGGCGATCCTGGGTGGCATCGGCTCGGTGCCGGGCGCTATCCTCGGCGGTGTGATCGTAGGCCTTTGCGAGGCGTTCGCCGTGGAAACGGCCGGTGCCGAATGGCGCGCCGCGGTCGGCTTCGTTGTCCTCACGCTCGTCCTGCTGGTTCGTCCGCAGGGTATTCTGGGAGGGTCGAGACGATGATCGACCTCGTCGGATACGGCGCCTTCTTCCTCACCTTGGCTTTGTCCTACGCGATCATCGCGCTGGGGCTGAACGTGCAATGGGGACAGACCGGCCTGTTCAATGTCGGCGTCGCCGGCTTCGTCGCGATCGGGGCCTATGTGTCGGGCCTGATGACCACGCCGGACGCGCCCGGCCGATTTGGTGGCTTCGCCTTGCCGATCCCCATCGGCTGGGTCGCTGCCCTGGCCGCGGGTGGTGTGGCGTCCTACGCGGTGGGATGGCTGACCGCCAGGCTGCGGTCCGACTATCTGGCGATCACGACCTTCGGCTTCGCCGTGACGGTCCAGCTTGCGGCCCTCAATCTAGAGAGTGTGACAGGGGGCCCTTTCGGCATGAGCTTCATCCCGCGCCCCTTTGCGACTTTTGCCAACGACCCACTTTGGTTTGGAATTCTGAACCTCGGTCTCGTCGCTCTCGTTCTGCTTGTTGCCTATCTCGCGGTGGAGCGGCTTTCTGCGTCGCCCTGGGGGCGTGTGCTCAGGGCGATCCGAGAGGACGAGGTGGCGGCGATCTCGCTCGGCAAGAGCGCCACGCGATTCCGCCTCCAGGCCTTTGCGGTCGGTGGCGCACTGATGGCGCTCGGCGGCGCGGTCCAGGGGCATTTCATCGGCTTCATAGCGCCGGACAATTACCTGCCGCTGCTGACGTTCCAGGTCTGGACGATGCTGATCGTCGGCGGCTCCGGCAACAATCGTGGCGCCATCGCCGGCTCGGTGCTGGTCTGGGCCCTGTGGTCGGCTTCGGCATCGGTGATCGGCAATCTCGTGCCGGCGGGCGAGCAGGCGCGTGGCGCCTCGCTCCAGATCGTCCTGATCGGCGTCGCGCTCTGCGTCATCCTTCTCCTGCGGCCTCGTGGCCTTATCGGCGAGCGACGGACAGTCTCGCGGCATCTCGGCACGAAACCAGATGACGACGTGGCTCGCAACACGATGGAATCGCGCGAAGGGACGCCTACGGGATGACGAACGCTTTCAGCAGTTACGCCGACATGTCCCGCCGAGACGCGGAGGAGCTGGACCGGATCGATCCACTTCGTAGCCTTCGCAATGCCTTCCACCTTCCGGATGGGCTGCTTTATCTCGATGGCAATTCACTCGGCCCCATGTCGCACCGCGTTCGGGAGAGGGTGCGATCGACCGTCGAGCGGGAATGGGCCGATGGGCTGATCGGCTCGTGGAACGAAGCCGGCTGGATCGATCTGCCGCGCCGCGTCGGCGACAAGATCGCCCGGCTGATCGGCGCGCCGGAACGGAGCGTCGTTGCCACAGATTCGACTTCGGTCAACCTCTTCAAGGTTCTCGCCGCGGCGGTGGCGCTCAATCCTCTTCGGCGCACGATCGTTTCGGAGCGGAGCAACTTTCCCACCGATCTCTACATGGCCGAAGGGCTTGCGGAGCTTCTAGGGAAGGGGCACGAGCTTTGCCTCGTCGACGATCCGGCCGATATCCCGGCGGCGCTGGACGAGACGGTCGCCGTTTTGATGCTGACCCACGTCAACTATCGCACCGGCCTGATCCACGACATGGCCGATCTCACGGATCGGGCCCACGGTTGCGGCGCGCTGACGATCTGGGACCTTGCTCATTCCGCCGGCGCGCTGGAGGTCGATCTGTCCGGCGCCGGGGCCGACTTCGCGATCGGCTGCGGCTACAAATTTCTCAATGGAGGGCCCGGCGCCCCGGCCTTCCTTTATGTCGCGCCGCACTTGCAGGAAACGGCGGTACAGCCGCTTTCGGGCTGGTTCGGCCACGCTTCACCCTTCGCCTTCGATCCGGGATACCGGCCGGCGGAGGGAATCGACAGGTTTCTCACCGGTACGCCGAGCGTCATTTCGATGAGTGCTCTCGATGAGGCGCTGGCGATTTTCGACGACGTCGACATGGGCGTCCTGCGGGCGAAATCCGTGGCGCTTTGCGAGCTTTTCCTGGCGCGGGTGGAAGCACTCTGCGGCGATCTCGGCCTCGATCTGGCCAGTCCGAGGGACGCCGCGAAGCGCGGCAGCCAGGTGTCATTCGCTCATGCCGACGCCTATGCGGTCATGCAGGCGTTGATCGCCAGGCGGGTCGTCGGCGACTTTCGCGCGCCGGACATCCTGCGTTTCGGGTTCACGCCGCTTTACATCAGGCACGTCGATGCCTTCGACGCGGCCGAAATCCTCCATCAGGTTCTCCTGTCGAGAGAATGGCAGCACCCGCAATTCAGTGTCAGGAGGGCCGTCACGTGAGCATCGATCCGCATACACCAAGGCGCGGCTTGGGCCAGGTCGCGGACGCGGCGGCGGATGGCGCGCATCTGTCGATGGCCGGGGAAATGTCCTACGGCGACTATCTGTCGCTCGACCAGGTCCTGTCCGCCCAGCACCCGGTCAGCGATCATCATGACGAGCCGCTGTTCATCATTCAGCATCAGACCAGCGAGCTCTGGCTCAAGCTGATCCTGCACGAACTCAAGGGCGCCCGAGCTGCGATCGCTGCCGACCGGCTGGGCCAGGCGGAAAAGATGATGACGCGGGTTGCGCGCATCTTCGTCCAGCTCATTCAGGCCTGGGACGTTCTGTCGACGCTGACCCCTGCCGAATACATGGAGTTTCGCGATCGGCTGGGGAAATCCTCGGGGTTCCAGTCGCATCAGTACCGGGCCGTGGAATTCATCCTCGGCAACAAGAACGCCACCATGCTTCGTCCGCACGAACACCGGCCCGAAATTCATGCGGGCCTTGCCGTACTCATGAACGAGCCGAGCCTGTACGATGTGGCTCAGCAATTGCTCGTCCGTCGCGGCTTTGCGATCTCGACGGCGCATCTGACCCGCGATCTGACCCGGCCCTATACGAGCGATCCCTCGGTGGAAGAGGCCTGGCTCGCAATCTATCGCGACGTCGAGACCCATTGGGATCTCTACCACCTGGCCGAAAAGCTGGTGGATTTCGAGCAGGCGTTCCGCAACTGGCGTTTCGCCCACATGACGACGGTCGCACGGATCATCGGATACCGGCGCGGCACCGGCGGCACCAGCGGCGTGAACTATCTCGAATCGGTGCTGAAGGTTCGTCTGTTTCCCGAACTTTGGGACGTAAGAACGCGGATCTGAAGAGCTGTCAGGTCGTCGGCTCAGCGCAGCGATGTCGATGCCACCGACCATGACACGCGAACGATGAACCTGAAAAACAAAGACTTGTGGGTGGCGCTCGCAGCGCCGTGCGGACTTTCGCGAGCCATCGCCGCGCCCACCCACGAACCGGAGGCAACACCATGACCGAGCGGCCCGAACGTCTTCAACTCACCCCCGAACTTGATATCAGCCGAATTCTGACCGGTCTCTGGCAGGTCGCGGACATGGAAAAGGATGGCCGCTCGCTGAACCTCGAGACCGCGGCCGATGCTCTCGGCGCCTATGCTGACGCCGGTTTCGACACATTCGACATGGCCGACCACTACGGCAGTGCGGAGCTCGTGACCGGGCGGCTTCTGGCGCGGCGTGGCGCAATGGACCGGCCGCTCGCCTTCACCAAATGGTGCCCGGCACCCGGACCGATGACCCGCGAGATCGTGCGGGAGGGGGTCGCCGAGCGGCTGGATCG
>JBBSUS010000135.1:0-6341 GCA_038234195.1 Hyphomicrobiales bacterium
CCTCATCCCGATCGCGTTCATTCTCGTCGCCAGCTCCTATTTGCCGCTCGGCCGGATCAAGGCTGCGGTCAAGCATCCGATGGTGCTCGGCGTTGCCGTCTGGGCCCTTGGCCATCTCATCATCAACGGCACCGGCGCCGACGTCGTGCTGTTCGGGGCATTCTTCGTCTGGGCGATCCTCGACTATCTGGCCGCGCTGAAGCGCACCGGCAGTGTTCCGGCCGGCGTCTCGGCGGCAGCCGCCAAGCAGCGCAGCGCCATGGGCGACGGTCTCGCCGTGGTCATCGGCATAGCCCTGACGGTTGCCTTCATCGCTGGCCTGCATCTCTGGCTGATCGGCGTTTCGCCGCTCGGTTGACGTCCTTCGGTCTGGTGCATCTCGGGCCGCAAGCTCGATCCCCTGCCGGCGATCGGATCACGCGGCCCTTTCACCGCCGCGAAAAATCGTTAGAAGACCTTTAACGAGCCCGGGGCCGCAGTGCCGGGTGACAGGTCTTGTGCGCCCGCGCGGTATCGCGAGCCGGCGCGAACGAACGGTTCAAGAGTGGTGGAATGAGCGACGACAGTTTCTTTCGCGAGGTCAGCGAAGAGCTGCGCCATGATCGGGTCAAGGCGATCTGGACGCGGTTCGGCACCATCATTCTCGCCGCCGTCGTGCTTGTCATCGTCGCTACGGCCGCGGTGGTCGCGTGGGATCGCTACACCACGAGCCAGGCGAACACCTCGGGCGATCATTATCTGGCGGCGCTGAAGCTCTCCGAGGACGGCAAGCGCGACGAGGCGGTAACCGCTTTGCAGGCGATCGCCGCCAACGGTTACGGCGCCTATCCGGATCTCGCCCGCATGAGCATCGGCTCGGTGCGCGCGCAGCAGGGCCAGCCGAAGGAGGCTCTGGCCGCCTTCGACGCAGTGGCGAACGATACCGACGTGCCGCAGCCGATCCGCGACATGGCGGCGATCCGCGCAGCCTATATCCTGGTCGATTCGGGAACGCTGGCCGAGGTGCAGGACAGGGTCCAGCGCTTGACTGGCGACAGCGAACCCATGCGCTTTCCGGCACGCGAGGCGGTCGGCTTGGCCGCATGGAAGGCCGGCGACACGGCAACTGCGCGAAAGGCGTTCCAGCAGTTCGCCGACGACGGCAGCACGCCCCAGGGCATCGCGGGACGTGCGCGCCTGATGCTCGACATCATCAAATCTGGCGACACGGACTCGAGCACTTCTGCGGCCGCCGACACGGGCCAGCCGGCCAAACCCGCCGACGGCAATGCGCCTGCGCCTGCAGCGCCGACTTCCGAGCCGCGGGCCGATGCAAATGCGCCTTCGCCGGGAGCCGGGGATGTCCCTGGGGCTGATGCCGGTGCAAAGGCCTCGGCCGATGGCGCGCAGCCCGATGCGGTGGCAATGCCGACGACAGACGTTGGGACTGCGTCCGGCGCGGCGGCACCCCCGCCCGCCCCTGAGACTTCCGCTCAGGACAATGCAGCGCCAGCCGAAACGCCGTCTGCGCCGTCCACCAGTTCGGCCAGCGAGACCCCGACGCCGGCTGCACCGGCCGCCACCTCGTCCGATCCGGCATCGCAATCGACGGCCCCGCCTTCGACGCCGCAGACTGCTCCGGCGGGCAGCGCGAACTGATCGCAGGATCCACAGCAGATCGTCCGGCTGGACCGGACGATCACGGGCCACCAAGCTGCCGGAGCGGACGGATCGCAATGCCGGTCCGGTCCGGCTCCGGCTGAAACATTTTGTCCCGGCGCGCGGCCTGTCCGCTTGCGCCCCATCGCTCCGGAGGAGCGCGGAGACCGTTTCATGGTCACCATCGCCATCATCGGCCGGCCGAATGTCGGCAAGTCGACCCTGTTCAACCGGCTCGTCGGCAAGAAGCTGGCGCTCGTCGACGACCGGCCAGGGGTCACCCGCGACCGCCGTTCGGGCGACGCGACGCTGATGGATCTCGAATTCACCATCGTCGACACGGCCGGCCTGGAAAACGCAGGTCCCGAGACGCTCGCCGGTCGCATGCGCGCGCAGACCGAGACGGCGATCGACGCGGCCGATCTCTGCCTGTTCATGGTCGACGTGAAGGTCGGCCTGACACCCCAGGACATGGATTTCGTCGAATTGATGCGGCGGACCGCCGCCAAGGTCATTCTCGTTGCCAACAAGGCCGAGGCGAAGGGCTCTCAGTCCGGTCTCCTCGACACCTATTCGCTGGGGCTGGGCGAGCCGGTCGCGATCTCGGCCGAGCACGGCGAGGGTTTGCCGGAACTGCGCGATGCCATCGTCGAGGCCGTCGGGCTCGAGCATTTCTACGATCCGGCCGGCGAGGACAAAGATTTCGACGAGCCGCTGATCGGCCTGCCGACGCCCGAGGACGAGGCGGAAGAGAGTGCCTACGACGCGACGAAGCCCCTGCGCATCGCCATCATCGGTCGGCCGAACGCTGGCAAGTCGACGCTGATCAACCGTTTCCTCGGCGAGGATCGGCTGCTGACCGGCCCGGAGGCCGGCATCACGCGCGATTCGATTTCGGTCGAATGGGAATGGCGTGGCCGCAAGGTGAAGATTTTCGACACGGCTGGCCTTCGCCGCAAGGCGAAGATTCAGGAAAAGCTCGAAAAACTTTCGGTCGCCGATGCGTTGCGGGCGGTGAAGTTCGCCGAGATCGTCGTCATCGTCTTCGACGTGACGATTCCCTTCGAGCGCCAGGACCTGTCGCTGGTCGACCTCGTGGTGCGCGAAGGCCGCGCGCCCGTGATCGCCTTCAACAAATGGGACCTCGTCGAGGATCGGCAGGCGGTGCTGGCCGATCTGCGCGAGAAGACCGAGCGTCTGCTGCCGCAGGCACGCGGCATCCGCGCGGTGACCGTTTCGGGCGAGACCGGCGAGGGGATCGATCGCCTGATGAAGGCGGTTTCAGAGACTCATGAAATCTGGAACAAGCGCGTCTCGACAGCGAAGCTCAATCAGTGGCTGGACAAGATGCTGCAGCGCCATTCGCCGCCGGCGGTTGCGGGACGGCGGGTTAACGTGAAATATATGACCCAGGTGAAAACGCGACCGCCGACCTTCATGTTGTCGACATCGCGGCCGGAAGCGTTGGGGACATCGTATACGCGCTATCTTATCAATGGGTTACGCGAGAGTTTCGGTCTCGATGGTGTGCCGATCCGTCTCGGACTACGCAAGCCGGACAATCCGTACGCGGGAAAACGCAGGCGTCCGTCTTGAAATCACCATCATCTGTTAACCAAGAACTAAGGTTAATGGGGGATGTTTGGTGAGAGAGACACCGAACGATACCGACAGTGCAGGGGGCATGATGACGGCTGGAGAGCTGGGGACAACGCGGCGCGTCAAGCGCGGCGCGGCGGATCGCGCGGCCAAATTCGGGCTGATCCTTGCGGGTAGCCTCGCCGTCACGTTTGCGTTTACGAGCCCCATCGCTTTCCAGGACATCGCCAGCTTCGTCGGCAAGATTCAGCACAACAACCGCTGGCAGGCATTTTCGGTTCCCTCGCCGGTCGGTTCGGCCCATGCGTCCACGATCGCCTTCGCCGGCACACCGGAAGCCAAGCGGCTGATCACCGAGACCGGTCGCGGCGCGATCGGCAGGTCGCTGTTCACCAACGGCGCCGTCAAGACGCCGCTTGCGGCAGCCCGCGCCACCGCAGACGAAGGCCGCATCATGCGCGCCGACAAGGGCGCCCGCGTCGTCACCGTGGTTCCCGAGACCAGCCTGCCACCGCGGGGATTCTCCGCCGGTTCGATCATGGAGCGCCAGTCGATGCTCGGCGGCCGTGTTCTGGGCGGCCAGGAGCGCATCCGGACCGCCTTCTCGAAGGTCACGCAGACCTCCAAGGACGCGATGACCGTGGCGATGAACTTCAAGCTTCAGGGTACGCCGAAAGCGCTGCGTGACAGGACGCCAACCCCGAACGACAGGATCATGATGGCGGCGTTGAAGCCGTCCTCGGGCGTCAGCGCCATCGACGACACCAGTGCTCTCGGCTACGCGGCGGGTGGCGACGATTCGACCGGCCGAACCTCTTCGCTGTTCGAGAAAATCCTCAAAGAGACGCCGCAGGCCTTCATCCCCCCGATCAGCGGCGACGATCACGACTGGGCCGCCACACCACTGGCGGCGACCGTGTTCTCCGATGCCGAGCAGACCTGCCTGGCCAACGGGCTGTATTTCGAGGCACGCGGGGAAACGGTGATGGGCCAGGCCGCGGTCGGCCAGGTCATCCTCAACCGGGTGCGCAACCCGGCCTATCCGAACACCATCTGCGGCGTCGTCTACCAGAACAAGAGCTGGCGCAATCGTTGCCAGTTCTCCTTCGCTTGCGACGGCCATCGTGACCGCATCTCCGACCAGGGCGCCTGGGCCCGCGCCAAACGGGTCGCCGAACAGGTCACCAAGGGCGAAATCTGGATCGCCGAGGTCGGCTCGGCCACGCACTACCATGCCGGATATGTCCATCCCCGCTGGGCCAGCGCCATGGAAAAGGTCGACAAGATCGGCCATCATATCTTCTACCGCACCTTCAACGGCGGCTGGTAAGCCACCTTGGGCACCACCGCTGACTCGGCGGGCCCGGCCCACTTGGGCTGACGCATTGCCGAGTCTGTTCGGGCCGACCGGATCTTGCTGCGGTGTCGCCGATCGCGGTTTATATTTTCTGAATCAAATTCGATCGATTGCAAACTCGACTCTCCGGCCGGTTCGCGCCCGCGATTTTCGGATCGGTCCTCGTCCGCACGGACCATCGCGTTTGACGTTGCCGTGACGATCCCCTGCATCGGGTGTTCCGCGCGTCGGCAAAATCCGCTACAGCCGGGTGAAACAACGTTTTCCAGCGGTGGCACATCATGGCTCAGAACTCCAAGCGTCTCCTGGCGATCCTGACCGCGCAACCGGTCGTTCCGGTCGTAGCCGTCGCCAGTGCGGCGCAGGGTGTCGGTCTCGCCCGGGCGCTTGCGGCTGGGGGGCTTAAGGCGATCGAGGTCACGCTGAGGACGCCGGCCGCCCTCGACGCGATCCGCGCGATCGCCGCCGAAGTACCCGAATGCGTGGTCGGTGCCGGCACCATCCTGGAGCCGAAACAGTACGATCAGGCCGAAAGTGCCGGCGCCAAGTTCATCGTGTCGCCCGGTGCAACGATGGAGATCCTAGATGCTGCGCGCTCTTCGCAGGTGCCGCTCTTGCCCGGTTCGGCGACGGCCAGCGAGATGATGGCGATGCTGGAGGAAGGCTACGAAGTCCTCAAGTTCTTCCCGGCCGAGCAGATCGGTGGAGCGGCCTTCCTGAAATCCATCGCACCGGTCTTTCCGACCCTGCGCTTCTGCCCGACCGGCGGCGTTTCGATGAAGAATGTCCGCGATTATCTCGCGCTGCCCAACGTCGTTTGCGTCGGCGGGTCCTGGGTCGCGCCCAAGGCCGAACTCGAAGCCGACGACTGGGCCGCGATCACCGCGCTCGCGAGCGAAGCGTCGGCCCTGAAGGGCTGACGGCGAGCCTGACCCCGCGGTCGAAGGCGCGTGCCGCTTACGGTGTCGGGTGTCTCTTTGCCGCCGGTGCGCGTTGTCTCGTGCAAATCCACTTGTGTCGGCGCGTCGATGTGTCTAATTCTTCCTGGCATGCGGGCGTAGTTCAGCGGTAGAACGCAAGCTTCCCAAGCTTGATGTCGTGGGTCCGATCCCCATCGCCCGCTCCAGTGTTTCAGCGATTTATCCTTGCCAAAGCCATGGCTGTGTCTGACGCAAGTTGTGGGTAGGGGCGCACTCGGTCGCGGGCGCGATCAGGCAACTCGCCAAACGTGCGGCTCGTGGGTGAATTCCGGATCGATCCGATAGCGCAGGTCATGAAGGTCGGCCCGCGCGCGAAGGTCGTGGGGCGTCTTTTCCCATTGATGCGGATTGGTCACGAGTTGCCAGACGGCCCGAAGCGTCGCGAGGGCAATCATTGGCCAGTAGATCAAAATCATCGGATAATTGCGCGGCAACGTCCGCCGTTCGAGCGGCGTCAGCGCTTGGTACGACATTGCCAGGAACAGCGCGATGCCACCGACCGCATTGAACAGATCGAGCGCCAGGAGCATGGCTCTGGAGCCCTCCGGGTATCCCGAAATCCAGATATCACTGAGGCCGAACGCCAGCGCCAGCATGAACAACGGGTGGCCGATGCCCGAGACCATCAACCCGATGAAGATCAACTGAAAGACGACGAAGTCGCGGACCCCGATCTCGTTGATGAGGCGGAGCGGCTGACGCATGTGGACGAGCCACGTCTGCAGCCACCCCTTGCACCATCTCGTGCGCTGGCGCAGCCAGACGGA
>JBBSUS010000136.1:0-6337 GCA_038234195.1 Hyphomicrobiales bacterium
CCGGCTGGCGGGCGCTCCCTTCGCTTACTTCTGGATACAGGTGTCGACGGTGTCCTTGGTGCATTCGTCGAGGCCCGTAAAGACCGGATCCTCGACGGTCTTGCCCTCGATCAGGTCGATCATCACCGAGGGCGCCTTGTAGCCCATCTCGAAGGGCCGCTGGCCGACGAGTGCCGTGACGAGGCCTTCACCGGCGATCGCCACCTCGTCGCCGATCGTGTCAGCGGCGCCGACGACGAAATCGTTGCTGGCGATCCGGTCGGCGTAGGGCTTGATCAGATCGCGATAAGGTTGCGGCGCACCGAAGAGTGGCCATCCACCCATGATGCCGAAGGCGTCGAGCTTGGGATTGGCGGCGAGAATGTCGGTCATCGCCTGAACGCCCTTGGCGCCGTCGTCATTGGTGAAGACCGGGCAGCCGGAGACCTCGGTCCAGCCCCCCTCGCCGGCCAGCGCCGTCAGGCCCTTCTTGCCGGTGAGCGCATCGCGCATTCCCTGAGCGCGGCGCAGGATGTTGTCGGCGCCCGGATTGCCCTCGATGGTGCAGATCGTACCGCCCTTCGGCTTGGCCTTGGCGATGTATTCGCCGATCTTCTGCCCCATCAGGTAGTTGTCGGTGCCGAGATAGGTCTTGCGCAGGTCCGAATCTTCCTTGGCGAGATCGGCATCGATGGTCATGACCGGAATCGAGGGGTTGGCCACTCTCAGCGTCTGGGCGATCAGCTTGGCGTTGGAGGGCGAGATGGCCATCGCCACCGTGTCGGCCTTGCCGAGCATGTCCTGAACGATCTGCGCCTCGCCGGCCTCGTCGGAGGTCGAGGCGGGTCCTGTGTAGAAGCACTCGTATTCGGAGGAGGCGTTCTCCTTGTTCCACTTCTCGCAGCCCTGGTGAATGGCTTCGAAGAAGGGGTTCTCGAGGCCCTTCACCACGATCACCAACTGCTTCTTGGCGAGCGCTGGGCCCGCACCTACGGCCAGCGCCGCTGCCGCGGCGGCGGCCAGTAACGTCAATTTCCTCATGTCGTCCTCCCTTTGATCGACCGCGCCCCATAACGGCTGCCAGCGGTCCCATTGCGGCAGCGGCTCTTGCGGTCGCCGTCCGAAACCAGACTTTTGCGATGCGCAAGTCTGGGATTTCCCATTCTGATCTGCCGTGCATGACGGCAAGAACAGTTCGAGGTCGCAGTATCGCAGCGCACACAAACAAGTATTGCAGCGCACTATAAAAAGACCCTTCGAACGACATCTAATCGGCGCGCAGAACGGGGGTCAACTGCATTTTACCGACTCTAGTAAAAATTGCCAAGACGGCTGAAATCGCGGTCGGATACCGTTGACGAAGATGGCTCGAGCGTGCCTTATCGCCGTCGAAGCGCGGTTCCGACGCGCCGCTTCCCGTTGGCACGAATGACCCCGCAGGGAGGATCTATGTGCCTGCCTCTGGCGTCAAGGTCAGGTGCAACGAACGGGATCGGCGGCGTCGAAGATCGCCGGGGAGGGATCGCGCGCCGTTGAACGGCGTGCGGGAGGGATGATCTGACGTGGCGGTTCTCGAGCTCAACAACGTGTCGAAGCATTTCGGCGCGATCCAGGCGGTCAACGACGTGTCCTTCTCGTTGATGCCTGGCGAGGTCGTCGGCCTGATGGGCGACAACGGCGCGGGCAAGTCGACGCTGGTCAAGATGATCGCGGGCAATTTCCGCCCCAGCCACGGCTCCTTGAAGATGAACGACAAGGTGCTGGTCATGCACAAGCCGGTCGAGGCCCGCGAGCATGGCATCGAGATCGTTCACCAGGACCTGGCGCTTTGCGACAACCTGACGGCCGCCGCCAACGTCTATCTCGGCCGCGAGCTCAGGCGCGGCATCTGGCCGTTCAGCATTCTCGATTACCCGTCGATGTATCGGCGCGCCGGCGAGATCTTCGCCGAGCTGAAATCGGAGACACGGCCCCGCGACATCGTGGAGAAGATGTCCGGCGGCCAGAGACAGGCGGTCGCCATCGCCCGAACGCGCCTCTCGGATGCGAAGATCGTGCTGATGGACGAGCCGACGGCGGCCATCTCTGTGCGCCAGGTCGCCGAAGTGCTCAGCCTGATCCGCCGGCTGCGTGACCAGGGCATCACCGTCGTCCTCATCAGCCACCGCATGCCAGACGTCTTCACCGTTGCCGATCGTGTCATCGTCATGCGCCGCGGCCGCAAGGTGGCCGACAAGGCGGTGTCGGACAGTTCGCCGGAAGAGGTCACGGGCCTGATCACCGGCGCCATCGAACACGCATAGCATAACGTTCGAAACGGACGCCGCGACCAACCGATTCACGCAGGACGTGCAGGACAACCAAACATGGCATTCACGCTCGACCAGCCGATCGAACACAAGCAGGCATCGCCGCTGACGAAGCTGTTTGCCAGCCAGACCTTCTGGGTGGTCATCGCGCTCGTCTTTGCCTGCCTCTATCTGTCGTTTGCGACCGACTCCTTCGCGACGACGAAAAACCTCTACAACATCAGCCGGAACGTCACCTTCACCGCCATCATCGCGCTCGGCATGACGCTGGTGATCATCACGGGCGGCATCGACCTGTCGGTCGGCTCGACCCTTTGCCTGTGCTCGATGATCCTCGGCGTGGTCATGCACGCGGGCTACTCGATCGAGATCGGCATCGCGGCGGCCATCGGCACGGCGCTCATCGTCGGCGCCTTCAACGGTATCCTGATCGCCTATCTCGACTTCCCGCCCTTCGTCGTGACCCTCGGCATGCTGTCTCTGGCGCGCAGCCTTGCCATGGTCGTCTCCAACAACACGGTGGTCTTCCAGTTCGGTCCGGACCACGACAAGCTGCTGGCGCTGGGCGGTGGCGCGTTCTTCTTCGGGATTGCCAATCCGGTCGTCTACATGGTCGTCCTCGCCCTCATCGCCGGCTTCATCCTGCGATGGACGAAGTTCGGTCGGCATCTCTTCGCCATCGGCGGAAACGAGCATGCCGCCACCCTCACAGGCGTTCCGGTCCGGCCGATCAAGGTAGCGGTCTACATGATCTCGGCGCTCACCGCCGGCATCGCCGGCATCATCCAGACCGGCTGGCTGGGCGCGGTGACGACCAATATCGGCTCCGGCATGGAACTGCAGGTGATCGCCGCAGCCGTCATCGGCGGCGCCAATCTGGCCGGCGGCGTCGGCACCGCCTTCGGCGCTCTCGTCGGCTCGGCGCTGATCGAGGTGATCCGCAACAGCCTCGGACTTCTGGGCATCAACGCCTTCTGGCAGGGTGCCTTCATCGGCGGCGCGATCATCCTGGCGGTGCTGTTCGACCGCATCCGCAATCTCAGATTGCGCGAATAGCGCGACGCGGCGCCTCGATCGATGACCGGCCCCTAGCCGGGAAGCCGTTTTGCCCCAACTCGACAGCAGGCAAAGCCGGTGCCGCGGCGTCGTCGCGCCTCGCCCACCGTTTCCAGAAAGCCGTCGCCGGATATCGCCGACGCCGGCACGTATTCGCATGACCCGTCAGGAGTTCCATCCATGAGCAAGCGCATCGTCTTCACGGGCGGCACCGGCAAGGCCGGCCGCCACGTCGTCCCCTATCTCCTCGCTCAGGGCCACAAGGTTCTCAATGTCGACCTGGTGCCGTTCGAGCACGAGGGGGTAGAGAATCTCATTGCCGACGTGACAGACAGCGGTCAGGTCTTCAATGCCCTGTCCTGCCATTTCGGCCTCGACGAGTTCGCCACCGGCAACGGTCCAGCGCCGATCGACGCCGTGGTGCATTTTGCGGCGATCCCACGCGTTCTGATCCGCCCCGACAACGAGACCTTCCGCATCAATGCGCTCGGGACCTACAACGTCATCGAGGCGGCCGTGAAGCTTGGAATCCGCAAGATCGTCATCGCGTCCAGCGAAACGACCTACGGGGTCTGCTTCGCCGAGGGCGACAAGGATTTCCACCAGTTCCCGCTGGAGGAAGACTACGACATCGACCCGATGGACAGCTACGGCCTGTCGAAGGTGGTGAACGAAAAGACCGCTCGCGCCTTCGCCATGCGCTCGGGCGCCGACATCTACGCGCTGCGCATCGGCAACGTGATCGAGCCGCACGAATACGACATGTTCCCGGCCTTCCTCGCCGATCCGATGTCGCGCAAGCGCAATGCCTGGAGCTACATCGACGCACGTGATCTCGGCCAGATGGTCGATCTCTGCATCAAAAAGGACGGCCTCGGCTTCGAGGTGTTCAATGCCACCAACGACACCATCACCGCGACCATGCCGACCGCCGAATTCCTGAAAAAATACTGTCCGCAAATTCCGGTGAAACGCGAACTCGGCGAGCACGAAGCGCCGCTATCCAACGCCAAGATCCGCAAGGTGCTCGGCTTCAAGGAAGAGCACAACTGGCGCAAATACGTCTCGGTGTAAGCTCATAGTGGCTTCGTTCCCGGTCCGAAAACAAGGAATGAGAACGAAGCCGACTTGCGCTGACCGGGAAGGCAGGACGTCTGTCCGAGCCAAGCGAACGCGATCTTCGAGCGCCCGTAGAGCGGGTTTCACCGCATGGTCGGCTCGCCGGTCAGCGCCTGCAGCTTGTGCATGAGGTGCTCGCGCATCAAGGCGCCGAGGCGGTGGCCGTCACGGGCTTCGAGAGCCCGCTGGATGGCCTCGTGTTCCTCGGTCGCCTGAAGCCAGCGTTCGGGCGAGAGGTTCGCCTGGTAGCGGGCCCGGAACACGCGCTGCGCCAGGATGGCATGATGCTTGGCCAGGGTCGGGTTGTCGGCCGCCTGCAGGATACCGGCGTGGATCGCCTGGTTGATCTCGAAATAGGTCGGCCGGTCGCCTGCGTCGTGAGCCTTGCGGAGCTTGACGACAAGCGCGCCCAGCACGGCGATCGCATCGCGCGTCGCAATCGTTGCAGCCAGTTCCCCGGCCGCGCCTTCGAGTGCGGCGATCACCGGAAACAGTTCATCCAGTTCGGCCATCGTCTGACGTGCGACGATCGCGCCGCGGTTCTGGACAAGCTCGACGAAGCCCTCGTGTGCGAGGATCTTCAGTGCCTCGCGGATTGGCGTGCGTGAGACGCCGAAGCGTTCGGTCAGCGCCTTCTCCGGCACTTTTTCGCCGGCCTTCAATTCACCTTCCATGATCATGCGCCGCATCCGGTCGCTGATCTCGGCCGACAACGCCGGGCGGATCACGGGGGCATCGCGATCGAATTCTGCAAGGCTCATCTTCTTGTCCCGGATGTCTGGCGCGTCGTGTCGCTGGCGGACCGAAAGGATCGTCCGGCGGTGATCTGCCGGTGACGTTCCGCGATGGCTTGCGTGCCGCCGGGAGGGCGTCGCGGCGCGGTCAATTCAGCGCTCCTTCGAGGGTGCCGGCCAGCACCTGTGCGACATGAACCGCCTTGCGCCCGGTGCCATCGTGGATCTGGTGGCGACAGGAGGTGCCGTCGGCCACGATCAGCGCATCGTCCGGTGCTTGGCGCACGGCGGGCAGCAGCGACAATTCCCCCATGGCGAGCGAGACGTCGATGGTTTCGGCATCGTAGCCGAAGGCACCGGCCATGCCGCAGCAGGAGCTTTCGATGGTGATCAGGTCGATGTCCGGGATCAGCCGGAGCGCGGATTCGACGGCCGGCATCGCGCCGAACGCCTTTTGGTGGCAATGGCCATGGAGATAGGCCTTCGCGCCGAGCGGGCGAAGCTTCAGCGCGAGGCGTTCGGCCTTCGCCTCGCGGGCCAGAAACTCCTCGAACAGGAGAGCGTTGGCGGCAAGGTCCATCGCGTCCTGACCGGGCACCAGCGCGGGAAACTCGTCGCGCAGGGTCAGGAGGCAGGAGGGCTCCAGCCCGACGACCGTGCGGCCGGCGCGCACATGTGGGATCAGGGCGGCGATTGTGCGCTCGGCCTCGGCCTTCGCCCGATCGGCCATGCCGGAGGCGAGATAGGTCCGCCCGCAGCAGAGCGGCTGGCTTCCACGCATGGGGCGAGCGGTTTCGACAGCATAGCCGGCGGCCTGCAGGACGGCCACCGCGGCGCGCAAGGTTTCCGGGTCGAACCAGCGCCCGAATGTGTCGGCAAAGAGCACGACCCCTGGATGCCCGGCGGCTTTCGCTGTGGTCTGATCGCCAACGTCTCCCTCGAGATCGCGGAACCAGTCGCGGCGGAAACGGGGCAGAGAACGCCTTGCCGAAAAGCCCAGTGTGCGTTCGGAAAAGCGCGCCAGCGCATGGACCTGGTCCCGCAGGCCCAGGATCCCGCCGAAACGTGCGGCGACGGGCGCCAGGCGCGGCAAGGCGGCGATCAGCCGGTCTTTCACCGAAAAGCCGTTTCGCTTGCCGC
>JBBSUS010000137.1:0-6298 GCA_038234195.1 Hyphomicrobiales bacterium
CGGATCGCTCCGGCCTAACGAGAAGACGGCTTTCGTGGGTCGGCGCCTCCTCGGCGCGCGGTTCGTACGGCGGACGGTCCACCCCCATCGCCACCCAAACATGGCTTACGTGATGACGATCAAAACGACACTTCTTCTCGGATTCGCGCTGTTGGGGGCTACGGCCATGACCGGCTGCGCGAGTTCCCAGCGCGCCTCGATCGGACCGAGCTCGACCCTGACGGCGGCCTATGCCGACCCTGCGCTCGACGCCTCTCTGGCGGGCCAGCAGTCGATCGGTTACGGCAAGGTCGTCGACGAGGGCTTTGCTCTTCCGGCGATTCCGACCGACAAGATCGACCCGCAGTTCCTTCGCCAGGAGGTCTCCTATCCGGACGGCGCGCAGTATGAGCCGGGCACCGTCGTCGTCGACACGCCGAACCGGTTTCTCTATCTGATCGAACCGAACGGCATGGCCATGCGCTACGGCATCGGTGTCGGCCGTCAGGGCTTCTCCTGGGCCGGCGACGCGCAGATCAGGGCCAAGCGCGAGTGGCCGAAATGGTTTCCGCCCTCGGAAATGATCGACCGCAAGCCTGATCTGGAGCCCTATCGCGACGGCATGAACCCGGGTCTCACCAATCCGCTCGGCGCCCGCGCTCTTTATCTTTATCAGAACGGCAAGGACACGCTGTTCCGCCTCCACGGCACGCCGGAATGGTGGACCATCGGCACCGCGGCCTCGTCGGGATGCATCCGCCTGATGAACCAGGATATCATTGACCTCTACAGCCGCGTGCCGATGAATGCGCGCGTGGTCGTCAAGCAGGGCAAGGAGAAGCTCGCCTCCCGTTAGAGGAGGACGGGCGCCTGGGCTTGCCCCGATACGCTCGACGGACAGTCGGTCGGGAGGCGTCGAGCAAGGCCCAGGATACAAAGTTAGCAAGGCGGGGGACCGCCAGTGGCCGGGCGCTTCGGGGGAGGCGGCCGGCCTTTTTTGTTTGGCGGGCGTCCCTTGTGCGCGGTTCGAGGCCTGCGGGCATATCCATTATTGCAAAAACGTAATGTTATGACATATTGGAACCGAGAACGTAACGCTATAACATTCTCCAACGATCGATGGTCGGTCGTATCCGGAGATGTTTCATGCCCAACCCTCTGTCGCGTCGCGGCCTCAGCCTGACGGCTATTGTTTTCTGCCTTGGCGTTTCCGCTGGCGCCGCCCATGCCGGTTCGCCACAGTCGCCCGCCTCTCAAGCGCCATCCCGCTCTCTTGCCCCATCGACCGGCCGCCTGACGGTCGTAGCCGCGGAGAATTTTTACGGCGGCCTTGCGCGAGCTGTCGCTGGCGATCACGCGACGATCGTCAGCATTCTGTCCAACCCAGATGCCGATCCACATCTCTTCGAGGCTGACGCCAAGACCGCCCGTTCGCTCGCCGATGCGCGTATCGTCATCGCCAACGGCGCTGATTACGATCCCTGGATGGAAAAGCTCCTGGCTGCCTCGCCGAGAACCGACCGCGATGAAATCGTCGCCGCCGACCTCACCGGGCGCAAGGCGGGCGACAACCCGCATCTCTGGTATGATCCGGCGACCATGGTGAAGGTCGCGAAGGCCTTGGCCGACGATCTGGTGAGGATCGATCCGCAAAATGGCGACGCCTATCGTGCCAATGCCGCGGCCTATCTGGCATCGCTCTCGGCTCTCGACGATCGGATCGCCACCATGAAGGGGAAATATGCCGGGGAACCGGTGACCGCGACCGAGCCGGTTTTCGGCTACATGGCCCAAGCCCTCGGACTCGATATGCGCAACACAGCCTTTCAACTGGCGGTGATGAACGGCACAGAGCCGAGCCCTCGCGAGATCGCCGATTTCGAGTCCGATCTCAAGGAGCACAGGGTACGGGCTCTCCTCTACAACAGCCAGGCCGACGACCAGGCCGTCGCCCGCCTCGTCGGCATCGCAAAAACCGCAAGGGTTCCCATCGTCGGGGTCAGCGAGACCGAGCCGGCCGACAAGGGGTATGTCGCATGGATGACGGGGCAGCTCGATGCGCTGGATGCAGCGCTTTCGGGCGGCCGGTCTTGAACGCGATCGTCTTCGATGGCGTCGATCTGGCGCATGGCGCGCGCCCCGTGTTGACGAATGTCGATCTGTCGATCCGGGCCGGCGAATTCGTCGGACTGCTGGGGCCGAACGGCGCCGGCAAGACGACCCTGTTGCGGGCCATTCTCGGCCTCGTGCGGCCGGATCGCGGCTCGATCGGTCTGTTCGGTGAGCCCGCCAAGCGTGGATGCCGCAGCATCGGTTACCTGCCGCAGACGCGCGCCCACGCCAATGCCGGTGCGCTGAGCGGCCGCGATACGATCGAGAGCGTGGCCGGCGGCTGGCGATGGGGTCTGCCCTTCATCTCGGCCAGTCAACGCCGGAACGTCGATACAGCGCTCGCCGCCGTCGGTGCGACGGAACTCGCCGAGCGTCCCCTCGGAAAGCTCTCCGGGGGAGAGCGCCAGCGCCTGCTCCTTTCGCAGGCGCTGCTCGGTGATCCAAAAATCCTTTTGCTCGACGAGCCGCTGGCCGGGCTCGATCCTGCGCATCAGGTCGCAACCGTTGAACTGGTGAAGCGCCTGCAGCGCGAATTCGGCCTGACCGTGCTGTTCAGCGCTCACGATCTCAATCCGCTGATCGGTGCGGTCGACCGCGTGCTTTATCTCGGTGGCGGCAACGCGGTCCTCGGTCCGGTCGACGACGTGGTGACGGGGCCGGTCCTGTCGCGGCTCTACCGAACGCCTGTCGAGGTGATCGAACGAGGCGGCCGCCGCTTCGTCGTCAGCGGGGCGATCCCCTCTGGTGTAAGTGCCGACGGCACCATCGATGCGGCGCTCGGTGGGGTTGATTGCGGCGCACCGTGCAACGCGATCGGGGCGCCCGTATTCGAGGGTCTTGCATCGCATATTCCCGTCCAGGCGCAGGAAAATGCCTTCGCGGCGGTGAGGCGCTGACGATGCTGTCCTACGATTTCATGCGGCACGCCTTCGCTGCGGGTGCCATCGTCGCGTTGCTCGCTGGCGTCGTCGGATATGTTCTGGTCTTGCGCGGCCAGACCTTTGCCGGACATGCCCTGTCCCATGTGGGCTTCACCGGGGCGACGGGGGCCGTGCTCTTCGGCCTGTCGCCCTTTGCCGGCCTCGTCGGTTTCACTGTCGCCGCTGGCATCGGCATGGGGTTTCTCGGGGAAAAATTCGCCACACGCGACGTCGCCATCGGCATGATTCTGTCGATGGCGCTGGGGCTCGGTCTGCTTTTCCTGCATTTCTACACCTCCTATGCCACGCAGGCGACGGCGCTCCTGTTCGGCAATGTGCTGGCCGTCGGGACGGATGCGCTGTTGAGCCTCTTCTGCCTCGCCGTGTTCGGCCTTATGGCTTTGGCGGCGATCGCTCGACCATTGCTGTTCGCCAGCCTGCAGCCGGAACTGGCCGAGGCACGGGGCGTGCCGATGCGTCTTTTGTCGGTGGTTTTCCTCGCCATCGTCGGTCTTGCCGTTGCCGAATGCGTCGAGATCGTCGGGGTGCTTCTGGTGTTCACGCTGATGGTCGGCCCGGCCGCCTCGGCGCAGGCCCTGTCGTCACGGATCGGGCCTGGGATCGCGTTGGCTGCCGGCCTGGCGCTCGCCATCACCTGGGGCGGTATCGCTCTTGCTTGGTTCAGCGACTGGCCGGTGAGCTTCTGGATCACCGCGCTTTCTGGCGGGACCTATCTCGCGAGCCTTGGCCTTGCGCGGCAGGCGAGCGTGCGCGCCCGCCCGGTGCCGGCAGAGCCGCGACGAGCAGAAGCCCAAGCGTGACCGCGTTGAGAATATGCCAGAGGAAATGCAGGCCGAGCGGCCAATCGGCACAGAGCGGCATATCGGCAATCCGAAAACCGAGTGACACGGCGAAGGTTGCAGCGGCCGTCAGGATCATTCCGCTGCCGGGCTTGGCCCGCACGAGGAGCGCCGCGCCAATCCCGAGCATCGCCAGAAGCGCCGGCACATAGCCAGAGGACGAGCCGACGATGCGCGTCAGGAAAGGATCGGCGAGGAAGGACGCGCCGAAGAACAGCGCTGTCGCCGCGAGGGCGATCCAACCCGGCAATCCGACAAGTCGGTAAAGCGCCAGGCAGAAGTAGACGTGGATGAAGATCGCGATCGGAATCACATCGGCAAGCGACGACCAGCGATTGGCAAAGGTGTGGAAGAGGGCGGAGCCCACGCCAATCACTCCGACGAGGAGAGCCAGCCACAGACCGGTTCGTTCGATCGACCGATCATTGCCGTGGCACCGATGCAAACGCTTGCGCCACAGCATCAGGCCGGTCGCTGCCGCGATGATAAAGCCGATGTTGGAGACGGCGTTGAACGGCTCGGCCGAGAAACCCGGGCCGAGGCGTTCACAGTAGGCGTCAATCGGCTGGGTCCAATCCATCGCGTCGTCGTGTCCGACGAAACCGGCCGGTTAGCGCTTTCGGCCCGCGGACGTACTGCTCACGGACAATGCCGCGACTGCGACGACCTCGTCCCCGAGATCGAACGCGGTGGCGCCGCCTGCCGCCCGCGCTGAGGCGTAAAGCGCTTCGATGTCGTGGTTGACCGCATAAGGATTGCGCCGTCCGACCTTGCGCTGGTCGCCGCGGGCCAATGCCGCCGCCCAGGCTTCGCCCTGCGGATGGGCAATGGTTACCGGCTCTGCGGTCACATCGGGAGCGAATTTGCGACGAAAACCGACGATCCCCGCACCGAAAAACGTGGCCAAAAAGGACCGCTCTCTAGCCTCCGAGCCAAGGCTGACGGCATTGGTCGGTGTGATGGGTGAGATCGGCATGGGGCAACCCTCCTGATGCGCCCATCATAACCTGAATCGACCGCCGGCGTTCCCCCTTCATGAAAACTTCATGGAGGCGATCTCGGCCCGATTCTCGCCGTTCGAAACGGACGAAACCTGGCGGACGCGCGCAGCGTCTTGGAGATGAGGCGTCGCCGGCCGGAGCCGTGTGCCCCTTATCCGCTGACGACTACGAAATGGACGGGCGCAGTCCCATCTGTCCAAGGGCGGGAAGCGGTTCACCAGTGAGCGCGATCGCCTCTCGGCCTTTTCCATTTGCGAAAGGCGCACGCTCATCCCCGAGGAAGAATGTGCCAGTAGAGTTTCCGGCAGCGAATTCACTCATTGGGCCTGCAGGCGCGAACGGATGTTCCTGGAACAGCGCTGCGACCAGCAAACCAAGGCATCTGCCCCGCGCGATCGGATTTAGCGGTCCAGCATGTCGATTTTCGCATTCGGGCGATTGAACCGAGGTTTCGCCGTCACCACATCAAGTTCATCAACAACACAATGTCGAAACCGCTGCGATGCTTGTCATCGTAGCCTTGTTCGAAAGGAACGCGACTGCGATGACTTCACGTGCCCTCATTCGTCCGGCTTGGACGCCCGCAACGATCGCCCTGATGATCGTCGGTTTCATGATCTATTGGCCACTTGGTCTTGCCATGATCGGCTACATCCTGTGGGGAGACAGACTCGACATGTTCAAGCGTGACGTCAACGAAACGACCGATCGGTTCTTTGGCGGGCTCAAGCGCCGCAGCTCCACGGGATTTACGGCCAGCCGTACCGGCAACGTCGCCTTCGACGACTGGCGCCAGGCGGAACTCAGCCGCCTCGACGAGGAGCGCCGCAGGCTCCATGAGGCGTCGGTCGAGTTCGAGAATTATGCTCGCGAGTTGCGCCGCGCGAAGGATCAGGACGAGTTCGACCGGTTCATGCGAGATCGCAAGCGCTCGTCGAACGGTGACCAGATGATGGACGCCCAGACCGCTTGAATTCGACCGCCCGGCTCCGTTACGAAACGCCGGACGATCGATCCGCAAAGGTCGACAGATCAAACAAGGCGGCGGTGCTCCAAGGAGCGCCGCCGCTTTCCGTTCGCGGCGACACCAAGCCGGTGTAGACTGCGATTCGCCGGCGGTTCTGTCCGTCCGCCATTGTCCCATTCGAGACCCCGCCTTGCCATTTGCCTCCATCTTGCCTTTGACACGCAAGCGCCTCGCCACCCTGCCGGAGACGCTCGATCTGGCGGGCGGCCCGCTGCCGGTGACGGTTCGACGCAATGCGCGCGCCAAGCGCATGATCCTGCGGCTCGCTCCGGGCGCGTCCTGCGTCGTGGTGACGGCGCCGCGTCAGGTTTCGGCCCGCGCCATCTCCGAGTTTCTGGAGCGGCACAAGGGTTGGGTCGAGGAGCGGTTGACGCGAACGCCCGCGCTGATCGCCGTCGC
>JBBSUS010000138.1:0-6291 GCA_038234195.1 Hyphomicrobiales bacterium
GAGGAGGTCGATCGGCTGATCGCCGCTCTGGAGCCGTCGCTCTGACGTCCGGGCCTCTCGACGCGACCCCGACCCGAGCCCGCCGACCCGATCCCGCCAGACCGAGCCATTCCATGCGTTTCGACCTTGCCATCGTCAACGGCACCATCGCGACCGCCGCCGACGTCTTCGTTGCCGATATCGGCATCAAGGATGGCGTCATCGCCCAGATCGGCGGCGACGTCTTCGATGCGGCGAAAATCCTGGACGCGGCCGGGCAGTACGTCCTGCCGGGTGGCATCGACAGCCATGTCCACATCGCGCAAGCCTCGGGACCCGGCATCGTCATGGCCGACGATTTCGAAAGCGGCACCCGCTCGGCGCTATTCGGCGGCAACACCACGATCCTGCCCTTCTGCCTGCAGGAGAAGGGCCGGCCACTGCGCGAGGCGTTGACCGCCTATCACGCGCTCGCCGAGGGCAATTGCTACACCGACGTCTCCTTCCATCTGATCGTGTCCGACCCGAGCGATGCGGTGCTTGGCCAGGAATTGCCGGCGCTGGTCGAGGACGGCTACACCTCGTTCAAGGTGTTCATGACCTACGAGGATCTGCGGCTCAACGACGGGCAGATCCTGCAGACGATGGATGTCGCCCGGCGTACCGGCGCGCTGGTGATGGTCCATTGCGAGAACGAAGACGCGATCGCCTATCTGATCGGCCGGCACGAAGCCGAGGGCGATGTCGCGCCGAAGGCGCACGCCACGACAAGGCCGATCGCCGTCGAGCGGGAGGCGACGCACCGGGCGGTCTCGCTGGCCGAAGTCGCCGAGGTGCCGCTGGTCATCGTCCATGTCTCCAACGGGCAGTCCATGCTGGAAATCGAGCGGGCGCGGGCGCGGGGCCAGAAGGTGATCGGCGAGACCTGTCCGCAATATCTGATGCTGACCGCAGACGATCTCGACGGGATGGATTGGGAGGGCGCCAAGTTCGTCTGCTCGCCGCCGCCGCGCGACAAGGAGAGCCAGGACGCATGCTGGGACGGCCTCGAGCGCGGTGTCTTCGACCTGTTCTCGTCCGACCATTGCCCATTTCGCTACGACGACCCCTCCGGGAAGCTGAACCCGAATGGCGCCAAGCATTTTCGCCATATCCCGAACGGTATTCCAGGCGTCGAGCTGCGGCTGCCGATCCTGTTTTCGGAAGGGGTGGTCAAGGGGCGGATCGATTTGGAACGCTTCGTGGCGTTGACGGCGACGAACCAGGCCAAGACCTACGGCCTTTACCCGCAGAAGGGCACGATCGCGATCGGCGCCGACGCCGACCTGACGCTCTGGGACCCGGGGCTCAAGCGGACGGTCCGGCACGAGGCGATGCACGACGGCGCCGACTATTCGCCCTATGAGGGGTTGGAGCTGACCGGCTGGCCGGTAAGTGTCGTCCTTGGCGGCAAGGTGATGATCGAGGACGGCGAACTCCACGGCGAAAAGGGCGACGGACGTTACCGCTCGCGCGGCCGATCGCTGGCGCGTGCTCCGGCTTCGCAAACCTGAAGACGCGATTTCATCCAAGGCGATTTCAACGAAGCCGACCGCAACCGGCCAGCGAAAAGGCCGTGATCGCGATGAACGACGTGGCTCCCGTCTTCGGGTTTGGCGAGAGCCTCCGCATCGGCTAGGACGGATAAGACTGTTTTCGGCCATCGCGGGCGCTGCCCGTTCGCCGGGAACCGACGTTTGAGCCAGTGCGCGCAGGACAAAAGGACCGGACATGCTTCTCGGCTGCATCGGCGACGATTTCACCGGCTCCTCGGACCTGGCCAACACGCTCGTGAAGGAGGGCATGCGCACGACGCTGTATTGCGGCATCCCCAATGCGCCGGCGGACCCGGGCGTCGAGGCCGGGATCGTTGCGCTCAAGTCGCGGACGATCCCCGCGGCCGATGCCGTATCCCTGTCGCTGAAGGCGCTCGACTGGCTGCTGGGCCAAGGCTGTCGGCAATTCCTGTTCAAATACTGCTCGACGTTCGATTCGACTCCCGACGGCAATATCGGACCGGTGATCGAGGCGCTGATGGCGCGACTGGACGCCAGGACCGCGATCGTCTGCCCGGCGTTCCCGGCCACGGGCCGCAGCGTCTATCAGGGCCATCTCTTCGTGAAGGACAAGCTGCTGTCGGAAAGCGGCATGGAGAGTCATCCGTTGACGCCGATGACCGATCCGGATCTTCGGCGCTGGCTGAAACGGCAGACCGTGGGCGCGGTCGGCCATGTCGCGGCGGCTACGGTGTTCGAGGGGCATGATGCGATCCTTGCCGCGCTTGACGCCGAGACTGCGGCCGGGCGCGGCATCGTCGTGGTCGATGCCATCCGCGACCTCGACCTGCGCGCCATCGGGGCGGCGGCCAAGTACCTCAAGCTGATCACCGGCGGATCGGGCATTGCGCTCGGGCTGCCGGATAATTTCCGCAGCAATGGACTGATCGAGGCCGGGCTTTCGAGTTTTGCGGGCTCGTCAGGGCCGGCGGCGATTCTGTCCGGCTCCTGCTCCAACATGACCCGTGCCCAGGTCGCGGCGTACCGCCGGGCGCAGCCGGTCTTCGACATCGAGCCGGACGCGCTGATGTCTGGCGATGTGACGGCTGCGCGCGCCCTGGAATGGGCGCTTGGCGAGAGCCGCGATGGCTCCGTCCCGTTGGTTACGTCCTCGGCCGAACCTCGCGCCGTCAAGGCCGCACAAGAGCGCCATGGCCTCGAAGCGGTGGCGAGCGCCATCGAGGCGTTCTTTGCCGACATGGCGCGCGGGCTCGTCGCTGGCGGCGTCACCCGCCTCGTCGTCGCCGGCGGCGAGACCTCGGGCGCCGTCGTCGAGGGGTTGGAACTGACGGCGCTGTCGATCGGCCCGGAGATCGCACCGGGCGTTCCGGCGGTCAGGGCCAGCGACCGTCCGCTCTGGCTGACGCTGAAATCTGGCAATTTCGGCGACGAGAGCTTTTTCGAGACGGCTGTCGCCGCATTGGAGCGAAACGCCGATGGCGCCTGACTGCGAACGATCGAAAAAGCGGCATCCTGCGCGTCACTCGATGATGAGCGTGACCCGATCATGACCGGGGACAGCACCCTGCGCGAGGCGATCTGTGCCATGGCGCGCTCGCTCTTCGATCGAGGCCTGACCCATGGCTCGACCGGCAACATCTCGGCCCGCACCGCGGACGGCGGGCTGCTGGTCACGCCCACCGGTTCGTCCTTCGGTCGGCTCGACCCGGCGCGGCTCAGCCGGTTTTCGCCCGATGGCGTGCTGATCGACGGCGACAGGCCGACCAAGGAGGTGCCGCTGCACACGGCCTTCTACGAGACTCGTCATTCGGCCGGCGCGGTGGTGCATCTGCACGCCTGCCATTCGGTGGCGCTGTCCATGCTGCCGGGCATCGACCCGGACGACATGCTGCCGGCTCTGACCCCTTACGCCATTATGCAGCTCGGACGGGTCAAGCTGTTGCCGATCATGCTGCCCGGCGACGCAGCGATCGGCCACGCGATCAAGGGCCTCGCCGGCAAGCGTTCGGCGGTCATGCTCGCCAATCACGGGCCGGTGGTCGCCGGCAAGGACCTCGATGCCGCCGTCAATGCCATCGAGGAACTGGAGGCGACGGCGAGGCTGGCGCTTTTGACGCGTGGGATGGGCCCGATCGGGTTGAATGCCGATCAGGTTCGCGACGTGGTGACGACATTCGACGTGGAGTGGAACTGATGCTGCGCTTTTCAGCCAATCTCGGCTTTCTGTGGACCGAGCTTTCGCTGCCCGATGCGATCCGGCGCGCCAAGGTGGCCGGCTTCGACGCCGTCGAGTGCCATTGGCCGTATGACGTCGATGTGGGCGACGTGAAGGCGGCGCTCGACGAGACCGGGCTGCCGATGGTCGGGCTCAACACGCGCCGCGGTCAGAGCCATGGGGGTAAACTCGTCGACAACGGCCTTTCCGCCATGCCGGGCCGCGAGACCGAGGCGCGCGCGGCCATCGACGAAGCGTTCGAATACGGCGCCCGGATCGGAGCGGGCAAGGTCCATGTCATGGCCGGCAAGGCCTTCGGCGTCGAGGGGGCGGGCGCGACCTTCGAGACCAATCTTGCCTATGCCTGCGACGTCGGTGCGCGACACGGTATGGGCGTGCTGATCGAGCCGCTCAACCACCGCGATGCGCCCGACTATTTTCTCGTCGGCCTGAAGATGGCCGCCGGGATCGTCGCGCGCGTCGCCCGACCCGAACTGAAGATCATGTTCGACTGCTACCATCTGCAGATCACCGGTGGCGATCTCATCGAAGGCTTCAAGGCGAACCGCGACGCGATCGGCCATGTCCAGATCGCGGCGGTGCCGTCGCGCACCGAGCCGGATGGTGGCGAGGTCGCCTACGAACGCCTGCTGCCGATGCTGGAATCGGCCGGTTACGACGGGTTCATCGGTGCGGAATACAAGCCGGCCTCGACGACGGATGCGGGCCTCGGGTGGCTGGCGGCGATGCGGTCGGAAGAACGGGCCTGACGTTCGCCCGTTGCCTGGGGACGGCGAAATCGCACGATCTTTCCTTCTAGCTCCGACCGGCGCCGCGCTTTCGCAGCACCGACCATAGATCGGGTTTGGGACCGATGCCGAGCTTGTCCTTGGCGATGTCGAAGAGGAACCTGGGATTGCCGAGCACATAGCGCCGCCACAAACGGGTGGGCTCCAGGGCCAGCCGGAATGCCCATTCGAGCCGGAGCCGGCGGAGCGCCATCGGAGCCCTTGGCACTTCGCCCGCGAGAAAGTCCAGGAGCGCGCCGACGGCGATGAACAGATTGCCGTGGCGCTTGTCGAGGTGGTCGCGGATAAACAACTCCTGGCTCGGAACGCCCATCGCGACCAGCACGATGTCGGCCCGCGCCGCCTCCAGTCTGTGAAGCACCGAGCGACGCCCTGTTTTGCCGAAAAAACCGTCGGCGATGGGAATGTATTCGTGCTGCGGCGCAAGGCATGACATCCGGGTCGCGGCCTTCGCGCCGATACCTGCGTTGCCGCCGACGAATGCCACCCGCAAGGGCTGTTTCAGTGCGACGAGAAGCCGAGGGACGAAGTCTGTTCCGTTGAGGTTTTCCGTGAACCCTGCGCCGTGCAGGATTTTGGCCGCGATGTCGACGCCAACGCCGTCCGGCAGCACCGTGAAGCCGTCGAGCGCGCGCCGATAGGCCATGTCGGTGCGCGAGACGTTGACGCAATGGGCGTTGAGGAAGGCGAGCCGTAGCGGCGGGCCGAACATCGACACCGATATCGGCAATGCCAGCGATCCGCCGATGCGCGCGATTGCCGTCTCGCCGTCGATATCGGCGACCGCGATTCCGGCGATCGTTTTCGACGGAAGCGGCCAGTCCGCGAGGATGTCGAAGGACGCGGTGAAATCGGCGATCGGAAACAGAGTGGGCGCGGCTGCGTTCGGAGCGGGCGTGATTGCCGCGTCGTCGGCGAGGGTGGCGGCCTTGTCGAATGCCGGCTCGGGAGGCGAGGCGTTGCGCGGCGATGGAGAAGGGGCGTTCTGACGCGTCATGACGGCGGAACCGAGTTGGCAGGTTTGGCTTCAGCCATCATCCGCGCCAGAAGTTGATATCGCGCTAAAGGACTGACGCCATTCTTGCAACGCGCCTTTCCGCGCATGGTCGTCAAGCGCGGCAGCGCATCGACCGAACGCCTCGCGGAAACGCCCCGGCGAAGGCCGGAAAGCCGCGTTCGGCAATCCGGCGGCGCTGTCGCCTAAGGGTCGACGACCGCTCCCCGGAGAGCCTGCGCGTCTCGCCACACGGACTTGACCGTCTCGACGAAGGCGGCCGCAACGTCGCTCAACCGTCGCGCTGACGGCGAGAACAGCTCGAAGACGCAGGTGTAGCCGAGGGCGTCCGGCCGGATAGTGCGCAACTCGCCCGCTGCGACGGCCGCCGCCGCGTAATGGTCGGGCAAAAGTCCGATGTAGCGTCCGGACTGGATCAGGATCAACTGCGGCTCGATCTGGTAGACCGTTGCCGCAACCCGCCAGCCGATCTGCTTCAGCTTGTCTTCGTCACGCCAGTAGCCGCGATGAACGAATGGCATTTCGGCGAGCGTGGCATCGTCCAGTTCGTCGTCGTCGGTGGCGAAGGCCGGATGCCGGATGCCGCAATAGAGACTGTGGCGTTCGGTGTGGAGCCGGTCGTAGACGATCCCGTCGATGCGATTGCGGTAGCTGCCGATCGCACAGTGATAGAGCCCGTCGGCGACCTTCTGCTGCATGTCCTGCGGTCGCTCCTGC
>JBBSUS010000139.1:0-6279 GCA_038234195.1 Hyphomicrobiales bacterium
ACGCGGCGGTTGCCGAGATTGTCGATGTCGTCGATCTCGCCCTTGCCGTCGCGCAGATCGACGAGCGTACGGATCACCGCGAGAATGTCCTCGCGGCGCAGAACGCGCACGGTGTCCTCGGCGTCGACGTCGAGACGCATGTTCATCTTGACGCGGCCGACGGCCGACAGGTCATAGCGCTCCGAATCGAAGAACAGCGATTTGAACATCGCTTCAGCGGTTTCCATCGTCGGAGGCTCGCCCGGGCGCATGACCCGGTAGATGTCGAACAGCGCGTCCTGGCGACCCTCGTTCTTGTCGACGGCAAGCGCATTGCGGATGTAGCCGCCGACATTGACGTGGTCGATGTCGAGAACGTCGATCTCGTCATAGCCGAGCTTGATCAGCTCGATCAGGTTGCCCTTCTTCTCGCCGCTCTTGGCGTCGATCGTCATCTCCAGCTCTTCGCCGGCTTCCAGATAGATCTCGCCGGTCTGCGGGTTGACGATGTCCTGCGCCACATAGGAGCCGACGATGTCGTCCTCGGTGACGCGAATCGCCTTCACGCCCTTCTGCTGCAGGGCACGCGCCTGGCGGGCGGTGACCTTCTTCCCGGCTTCGACGAGTACTTCGCCGCTGTCGGCGTCGATCAGGTCGACGAGCTGGCCCTGGCCACGCACCCGCTCGACCGAGAACGGCACGCGCCAGCCATTCTTGTCCTTCTCGAACCGCACCTTGTTGTAGAAGGTGTCGAGGATTTCCTCACCGTCCATGCCGAGCGCCATCAACAAGCTCGTCACGGGAATCTTGCGGCGGCGATCGATGCGCGCATGCACGACGTCCTTGGCATCGAACTCGATGTCGAGCCAGGATCCGCGATAGGGAATGACGCGGGCCGCGAAGAGCAACTTGCCCGACGAGTGCGACTTGCCCTTGTCATGGTCGAAAAAGACGCCCGGCGAACGGTGCATCTGCGAGACGATGACACGCTCGGTGCCGTTGACGATGAAGGTGCCGTTGTCGGTCATGAGCGGCATGTCGCCCATGAACACATCCTGCTCCTTGATGTCCTTGACGGACTTCGAGCCGGTATCCTCGTCGATATCGAACACGATCAGGCGCAACGTCACCTTCAGAGGCGCGGCGTAGGTCAGATCGCGCTGACGGCATTCATCGACGTCGAACTTCGGCGCCTCGAACTCGTACTTGACGAATTCGAGCATCGCCTGGCCCGAGAAATCGGAAATCGGGAAGACCGACTTGAAGACCGCCTGCAGGCCTTCCTCGCCGCGACCGCCGACCGGCTCGTCGACCATCAGGAATTGATCGTAGGAAGCCTTCTGGACCTCGATGAGGTTTGGCATCTCTGCCACTTCGGGGATCGACCCGAAAAACTTGCGAACCCGCTTGCGACCGCTGAACGTCGTCGTATGAGACATCGTCGCTCCTTCTCGTGACTTGAGCCCTCGACCGAAGGGCTGGAATTCTTGGCTGCCCCTCCGCCGAGGGACGCCGTCTCCGCCTGGCACTTGGCGGCACGGCATGATCGGGCTCGTCGTACCCGCGTCTTTCAGCGGCTCAACCGACGGAGCCGCTGGAACACGCGGCAAAAGCCGCCCTGCAATCTCGATCATCCGCTATCGCGGCGATCATTGGTGGCAAATGCCGGTCATAAACCGGCCCTGCCCCGTCGCCCGCCTTCCAGCGAGCCCCGCCTTCCAGCGAGCACGGAAAGCGGAACGGCAAAATGCCGTCCCGCTTCCTCGATATCGTGCAGTAAACGCGGCTGGCGCCCGCGTACTTGACTTCGACCGTCGCACCAGCCTTCTCGAGCTGGTCCTTGATCTTCTGCGACTCGGCCTTGTCGACCGCTTCCTTGACGGGCTTCGGCGCGTTGTCGACGAGGTCCTTGGCTTCCTTGAGGCCCAGGCCGGTGATGGCGCGGACTTCCTTGATGACGTTGATCTTCTGCGCGCCGGCGGCGACGAGAATGACGTTGAACTCCGTCTGTTCCTCGGCGGCTTCGGCAGGCGCCGCACCACCGGCAGCGGCGACCGCAACCGGAGCAGCGGCGGAAACGCCCCACTTTTCTTCGAGCATCTTCGAGAGCTCGGCCGCCTCAAGGACGGTCAGGCTCGACAGGTCTTCAACGATCTTGCTGAGATCAGCCATGTTTCTTTTCCTTCAGGTTCGAACTTTGAGTTGTGAAGCGAGGAACCATCCTCACGCCGCTTCGTCTTTCTTGGCATACGCACCGAACACGCGTGCAAGCTGACCCGCAGGGGCCTGCAGAACGCCGGCGATCCGCGTAGCGGGGGTCTGAATCATACCCACCAACCTGGCTCGCAGTTCGTCCAGCGACGGCATGGTGGCCAGAGCCTTCACACCGTCCGCGTCAAGTGTCGTGGTGCCCATCGAGCCACCGAGAATCACGAGCTTGTCGTTCCCCTTGGCAAAGTCGTTGGTCACCTTGGCCGCCGCCACCGGATCGCTCGAATAAGCGATCAGGGTCTGGCCCTCGAACAGATTCGAGATGCCGGCGGCTTCCGTGCCTTCAAGAGCGATCTTGGCGAGGCGGTTCTTCGCGACTTTGACGGTGCCTCCCGCATCGCGCATTTTCGAACGGTAGTCGTTCATGTGCGCGACCGTGAGACCGGCATAGTGGGCCACGACGACCGTCCCCGAGCCCGTGAAGGTCTCGTGAAGCGACGTGACGAATTCGCGTTTTTCCGCTTTGTCCACTGCCTCTCTCCATTTAGCCACAGCGCCCGAGAGCACTACGGCCGGTTGCCTTTTGCCGCCCGGATTCTCCGGACGACGCTCGGAGATCCTGTCCCCTTAACGGCACCTCGAAATTCCGGAAGGAACCCGAGGGCGACGCAAGGCATTCAGAGGTTCGAACCGAAGGGTCCGGTTGCCCGGAAAATTCGGAACCATCCCCGTCTCATGAGGGCTTTCTGACGATTATGACCAACCTTTCGAAAAAGGCCGGTCGCCCACAATCTCGGACAGGCATTCAGGACGAAGCCTTTCAAGGGGCTCCATCCACGATCCGGACGGTAAAACCCGGACCCTATTTGCAAGGATGAATGCCGCATATAAGTGCGGCATTCACCGAATTCAAAAGCCCGTAGAGGCCAAATGATCTGAACTAAGCCGTTCGGATGACGCCGATCAGGCGGCAGCGATGGTCGAAGGGTCGATCTTCACGCCCGGGCCCATGGTCGAGGTAACCGCGATCCGCTGGACGTAATTGCCCTTGGCGCCCGACGGCTTGGCCTTCTGCACCGCATCGGCGAAAGCGCGGATGTTCTCCACGATCGCCTTGGCATCGAAGCTCGCCTTGCCGACGCCGGCATGAATGATACCTGCCTTCTCGACGCGGAACTCGACGGCGCCACCCTTGGAGGCCTTGACGGCCGCGGTGACGTCGGGCGTGACAGTTCCCACGCGCGGATTGGGCATCAAGCCGCGAGGACCCAGCACCTTACCGAGACGACCGACAAGGGCCATCATGTCCGGGGTCGCAATGGCGCGGTCGAAGTCGATCTTGCCGCCTTGCACCTGTTCAACCAGATCCTCTGCACCGACGATATCGGCGCCAGCGGCGCGGGCTTCGTCGGCCTTGTCGCCACGCGCGAAGACGGCGACCCGAACCGTACGGCCGGTGCCGTTCGGCAGGTTAACGACGCCGCGAACCATCTGGTCGGCGTGGCGCGGGTCGACGCCGAGATTCATCGCCAGTTCGATCGTCTCGTCGAACTTGGCGCTCGCGCGCGACTTCAGCATCGAGACGGCCTCGTCGAGACCGTAGAGCTTCTCGCGATCGATGCCCTCGCGGGCGTTACGGATACGCTTGCCAGCTTTTGCCATCGATCAGCCCTCCACGCTCAGGCCCATGGACTTCGCCGAGCCCTCGACCATCATCATCGCCGCGTCGATATCGTTCGCATTGAGATCCTTCATCTTCTTTTCGGCGATGTCGCGCAGTTGCTCGCGCGTCACCTTGCCAGCGGATTCCTTCTTGGGCGCCGTCGATCCCTTGGTGATCTTGGCAGCCTTCTTGAGGAAGTAGCTCACCGGAGGCGTCTTCATCGCGAAGGTGAAGGACTTGTCCTGGTAGTAGGTGATGACCACCGGGATCGGGGAGCCCTTTTCGGCTTCCTGCGTCTGCGCGTTGAACGACTTGCAGAATTCCATGATGTTGATGCCGCGCTGACCGAGCGCGGGACCGATCGGCGGAGACGGCGTCGCCGAACCCGCAGGGACCTGCAGCTTCAGCTGGCCCGCAACTTTCTTAGCCATAGTACCTGCCTTTGTCTGAGGCCGCAGCGCCATCGACCGAAATGGTCGAACACGTCATGCAGCCGGGTTGCAGTTCGCGCGGTAACGGTCGGACCGACCGGCTAAAGCCGGCAAAACCTCCCGCACGACGTGGCGGACCATACCGGCCCGCATCAAGATCAGGCCTTTTCGACCTGACCGAATTCGAGATCGACCGGCGTCGCACGGCCGAAGATGGAAACCTCCACCTTGAGACGCGCCCGTTCCTGATCGACTTCCTGGACGATGCCATTGAACGAGGCAAACGGCCCGTCGGACACCCGGATGCTTTCGCCGACATCGAAGGAGATCGTCGGCTTGGGACGCTCGACGCCATCCTGAACCTGCGAAAGAATCTGCTCGGCTTCCTTGTCGGTGATCGGCACCGGCCGGTTGTCCGGCCCGAGGAAGCCGGTGACCTTCGGTGTATTCTTGATCATCGAGAAGACCTGGTCGGTCAGTTCGGCCTTGACGAGAACATAGCCCGGGAAAAACTTGCGCTCGGCATCGACCTTGCGTCCGCGACGCACCTCGACCACCTTTTCGGTCGGCACGAGAATCTTCTCGAACTTATCGGACAGGCCCTTCTGCCGGGCCTGCTCCTCGATCGATTCGGCCACCTTCTTCTCGAAATTCGAATAGGCGTGAACGATGTACCAGCGGGCGGTCATTGAATTTACGATAACTCCTGCGTCGCTCTGATAATCAGGCGCCGACGTTCATGATCAGACCGACAGCATAGCCGAGCGCCTGGTCCGCGATGAAAAAGAAGGCGGCGGCGAAGGCGACCATGACGAACACCATGATCGTCGAGATCATCGTCTCCCGTCGGCTCGGCCACGTGACCTTGGCGGTCTCGGAACGCACCTGCTGGAGAAAACTGAAAGGATTGGTCTTGGCCATCGATTGCTCACGGCTAAAGCGCGTGACGGCCGTCCTCAGCCTCACGCGCCACATGTCGGTGAAACTTCATTTAACCGCACTCGAAATGATTCACAAGGCCCCTATGGCACTTTGCACCGATCAGGGACAAGAGGCCACACGGAGTTTGCAACGGTCGTGTGGCACTGCGCTGGCAGGGGCAGGGGGACTCGAACCCACGGCCTGCGGTTTTGGAGACCGCCGCTCTACCAACTGAGCTATACCCCTGTGCGCGAGGTCTCAATAGGCGAAGTCGCGGATGACATCAAGGCATGTTCGGCGACGCAAACAATGCTACCTGGCGCCACCGTCTTTTGCTGCGTCAAGCTTGGCCTTGCGCGTTTGTGGCTTCAACCGGCGCAGGAAACCGTCGAGGCGGGCCTGCGTCCGGGTCAGTGAATAAAGCCGATCAATGGCGAGGTTGGCGCCGTCGAGACGCTCGGCCAGGACCTCGGCCGCGACAGAGGTGATGTCAGCCTCCGACAGGTCTGGAAACCGCCGCCCGATCGCGGCGATCGGATCGGCGGAGGGCGGGCCGTCCCGTTCGATCTTGCCGGCCTTGCCAAGCACTCGCAGGACGATCTGTTCGAAGGTCCAATCGTGATCGTGGAACAGCTTCCATTTCTCGCTGCGGCGGGCGGTGAAGCCGGCGAGGACGATTCGGCTGCCGGGACAATGTTCGACCAGCCAGAGCGTCAGGGCAAATCCGCTCGTCGCGACGAAACCGCCAGGGTAAAAGCCTTCGAGTTCACCCGAGAGGTCCAGGTGCCCTGCCCGCACCTCGCCGAACGCTTCGGCTGGGCTGAAGCGTTCGGCCTCGCCCACCTTGATGTTGAGGACGCCGCTGAATCGCGGAGAACGTAGCAGAGAGACAACTGTCTCGACCTCGCCGCGGTAGACGATATTGGCCCCGGCCGGACTGCTGCGGGCGACCAAAAGCGATTCTCCCGCAAACGGTTGCGAGAGAATCTTGAACACCTTGTTGAAGAAGACGAACAGCGTACCCTGACCATAACGCGCGGCCAGTTCGCCGATGTCGACCGTGTCGCTGTTGGC
>JBBSUS010000140.1:0-6261 GCA_038234195.1 Hyphomicrobiales bacterium
GCGGGCCGCGCGGACGCCGCCGTATCGACGGCCAGTGCCGATGGCCCAGCCGCCGTCACCGGGACATTGCGCGAGCCAAGCCGCGATGCGCTTGACGCTCGCAATGAGCCGGTTTCGACCAAATGGGACGATGGCCAGACCCTCGCTTCGGCAGCGACGGGCCTTGGCCTTGCTGCCGCGGCCGGTCCCGTCGGCAAGGCCGGAAGCGAAGGCAGGCGAGAGGAAAAATCGGCGACCGAAACGCCACGGGCCTATGCTCAGGCTGCGGCCAATGACGAACAGCGCCGCACGTCCGTGATGGCCGACGCCTTGCTCAACCGGCGCGCCTCCGCGGCACCACTCTGGATCGCCGTGGTGGTCTCCGCCGCCTGGCTGGCCGTCACAGCTGTAGCTGCGGGCGAGCTCTTTGGCACAAATCTCCAAGCCTACTCGGCCCTTGCGCCATGGCAGCTGGTGGCACTCGGGGCTTCCGCCCTCATTCCCGTGATGTTGATCTTCGCCTTCGCAGCGATGGTGCGCCGAGCCGGCGATCTTCGCCTGATGAGCCGGTCGATGACCGAGGTCGCCCTCAAGCTGATCGAGCCCGAGACCATCGCGACCGATCGTGCCATGAGCGTGGGTCAGGCGATCCGGCGCGAAGTTTCGGCGCTCGGCGACAGCGTCGAGAAGGCCCTCGCCCGCACCAGCGAGCTCGAAAAGGTCGTGCACAACGAAGTCGGCGCGCTGGAGCGTGCCTATGCCGACAACGAGGTGAAAATCCGATCGCTCGTACAGGACCTCAGCGCCGAGCGCGAGGCGATGCTGTCGCATGCCGAACGGCTGCGGTCCTCCGTCGTGGGCTCGCACCAGCGCCTGGCCGAAGACGTCGATCTCGCCTCGGACCAGATCCTGCAGCGCATCGAAAACGCCTCGGAGCGCTTTACGGCGCTGATCGAGGAGCGCAGCGAGGCCTTGGGCCGCGACTACACGGCGCGCAGCGAAACCTTCGCGCAGCTGATCGACGATCGCAGCAACGCCGCCGGTGAACGCCTGAAGTCGACAAGCGACGATCTCGTCGCACGGATCGAATCCACCGCCGGTGACGCCACCGACAGGCTGATCAACGCCGGCGAAAATTTGAGCCGCCTGTTCAGCGAACGAACCGCAGAACTCGATACCCGCACCAGCGCGATGACCGAGCAGCTGACCCGTGTCGGCAACGATGTCACCGCCCGCCTGATTGCGTCCGGCGATTCGGTCACCGGTCTTCTGCAGTCCCGCGGCCATTCGATCGCCGAGGATTCCGAAAAGTTCCTGGCCGATCTCAACGCGGTCTTCGAAGACCGCACGATCGGCCTTTCGGTGGATGGACAAACGCTCCTTGCCAATCTCGATACGGCCTTCGAGGAGCGCGTTCGCGAGATCGGCGAGAAGCATCAGGTCTTCCTGGAGACGATGACGGAAAGCGTCGATGACCGTCGCCGCAAGCTCGACGAGGAATCGACGAAGTTTCTGGAGACGCTCGAAACCAGCCTGGGCGAGCGCACCGAACAGGCGACCCGCCTCCTCTCGGACGCCAATACCCGGACACTCGGCGATCTCGACAGCCGCATCATGGCCATCGACTCAAGCCTGTCGGAGCGCGGCGGCGCGCTCATTGCTTCGCTCGACAACCGTGCCAACGCGATCGAGACGTCGACAGACAGGGTCTCGAAGGCGCTCGAATCCCGCACCAAGGATTTCGCCGGCGCGCTCGCCGATCGCACCCGCGAGATCATCACGGCCTTCGAGAGCGGCCACCTGGATCTCTCGACGAAAGCCGACGACGCCGTTGCGCGGACGCAGAACACACTCGAAGGTCGCACCGCCGAATTGCGTGGCCTCTTCGACGAACGCATTGCCGGCTTCTCGCAGCTCATCGACGAGCGCACAGAAACCTTGACCGGTGCGCTCGACGAGCGGCTCCTGGCAATGGACCTGGCAAGCGACACCCGCATCGAGAGCATCGGCCAGAAGGCCGGCGACATCGAGACCCTGATGGAGCGCACGGCCGGTCGCCTGCAGGACTTGCTGGAAGCGCGCCGCGGAGAGATCGAAGCCAGCGTCGAGCGCAGTGCGGAAACCATCCGTACGTCCCTCGACGGTCGCGTCGAACGTATCGAGAAGGCGATCGCCGATCATGGAACCGACCTGGACGCGTCCTTCGGCTTCGCCGAGCAGAACCTGATCGGCCACCTCGATGAGCGTTCGGGCTCTCTTACCAAGGCGATCGAGCAGACGGTAACGAAGCTCGAAGCCCTCATCTCCTCCACCGAAGGCAAGATGGCCAAGGGGGTCGACGAATCGACCCAGTCGCTTGCCCGTCTCCTCGACGACCGGCGCCAAGCGATCGAAAGCCTCGTCGCCGACGGACGCGACGATCTGGTCAACGGCCTCGATGAGCGTATCCAGACCATCGCCAGCGTGCTGTCCGATCGCGTCGGCCACTTCCATAGTTCGATCGATGACCAGCGTGGCCGCCTGATCGACGGCCTGACCGAGCAGTCCGAGCGTTTGCTCGGCGATCTCGACTTGCGTGGCAACCGGCTCACTACCAGCCTCGCCGATCGCATCGAAGCCCATGGCTCGCGCATCGAGGCGTCGCACGAAAGCCTGCTGTCGGGGCTCGACGATCGCAACCGCGCAATCCGCGAGTCGCTCGACGAGCGCTCGGGTGTTCTGCATGCAATGTCGACGGACAGCCAGCAGGCGCTGCTTGCCGCGATCGACGAGCGCCTGGCCAACAATACCGGCGGCTTCGACGCAGTGGTCACCAGCATCGCCGATGATCTGGCCAAGCGCGTCGGGTCGCTTCGCGACGTCATGGAAGGCGCGCGTCTGTCGCGGTTCGATGGCATGGACCGCCAAACGGCGAACCTGCGCGAAGACATGGACTCTCGCACCCGCGACTTCAGCGACCAGATTGCCATCAATGGCGGAGCCCAGTTGGCCGCGATCGAGGCCTCCCTCGGCCAGCTGATCGAAGGGCTCGACGAACGCACAACTCGCCTCGGCAACAGCGCCGAGGCGCTGGGAACCTCGCTCGGCGGAAGCCTGGACGAGCGTCTTGCGACGATCCGTTCGGTAATGGAGAGCGGCCACGCCAGCCTCGTCGCCGATCTGGACGATCGCACCCGCCGTCTTTCCGAAGATCTCGACGAGCGCGCACTGCGACTTGGCGAGGGTGCGCAGTCGGTGGAATCGACCTTGCGCGACAGCCTCGACAGCCGCCTTTCTGCCATCCGCAGCGTTCTGGACGAAGGCCATGCCAACCTCGTCGGCGATCTCGACAGCCGGACGCATCTTCTCAACGAAGGGCTGGACGAGCGCGTGGCGCGCCTCGGCGACGGCGCGCAGTCTGTGGAAACTTCGCTTGCCGCCAATCTGGACGCGCGTCTCGCCGCGATCCGGTCGATCATGGAAGATGGCCACACCAACCTCGTAGGCGCCCTCGACGGTGGAACACGCACCCTTGCCGACGAGATCGGTCAGCGTGTGTCACTGGTCGGCGAAGGGCTGGATTCGCGCACTGCCGCACTTCGCGCGATCGTCAGCGACGTCCAATCATTCCTCGTCGACGGCTTCGAAGGCCGCATGGACGACCTGCGCAGTCTTCTCGACGGCTCTCAGGGCCCCCTGCTTGCCGGTCTCGAAGACCACAAGCGTCAGATCGGCAATGAACTGGACACCGGTCGTGTTGCCATCGCCGCAGCGATCGAGGAGCGCGTGAACGCAATCTCCGATTCGCTTCTCGAAGCCGATCTGCGGCTGGCCAGCGCCCTCGAAGAGCGCCGCGACAGTCTTTCGGCGATCGTGGAGGAAGCCGTGCGTTCTGCATCCGCCACACTGGGCGACCGGGCCGACGACGTCCGTCGGTCGATCGAGCAGAGCGTCTCGGACGTCACTCAGTCGCTCGACACTCGTCGCGAGGAACTCGTCACGGCCTTCGATACGGGTTCGAGCGCGATCACCACGTCGATCGATCAACGCACCGATGCGATCAACCTCGCGCTGGAGCGCGGTCTCGGCAATGTCGAGCGCACCTTGAACAACTCCACGTCGCGCATCGCCGAAACGCTCCGTCAGTCGGTCGCGTCGGCATCCGCTGCCATGACCGAAGAGACCCTTCGCGCCCGCGCCGGTCTCTCGGAAGAGACCTCGCAACTCACCGAGAGCCTCTCCGGCATTGACAAGCTGTTCGGCGCCGCGGCCGAAGAGGCCCGCCTGCGTCTGGCCGGCGAAGCCGACCGGCTGTCCGACCGCCTCGGCAAACTCGCGGAGGATCTTGCAGGACGGTCTTCGGACGCCAGCCAGACGCTGGTCGCCGAAAGTGATCGGATCGCCGAAACGATCGGCGGCGCCGCGGAAGTAATCCGGGCCCTCTCCGATCAGGCCCGAAACCAGTTCACCTCGGAAGCCGAAAGCCTGGCGAAGACCGTTGCCGGCCTGACCGGAAGCCTTCGCAGCGAGACGGAAACGGTTCGCGAGGGCCTGACGGCCCAGCGCATGTCGCTCATCGACAGCCTCAGCGGCATCACGATGGCCATCGGGGGCGAATTCGAACGCGGCGCCGGCAGCTTTGCACAGCGCGTCGAGGAAGCCGGTCGCACCATGCGGATTGCCGGCGATGACAGCCGCAGCCGCTTCATCTCGGACGCCGGCGCCCTGGTGAACCAGGTCGAGGCGGCATCGGACCAGATGCGCGAGATGACTCGAACCGCCGAAAACGCCCTGCGCCAGAACGCCGAGGGTTTGTCGGAGCGCCTTTCCGGCGCGACCTTGCAGATTCGCAGCGACGCCGACCGCGTCGCCGGCGACCTCGATACAAGGGCGGCCCGTTTCGCAGAAGAGCTTGCAGCCGTTTCGGACCGCATTTCCGAAATGCTGGCTTCGAGCAATCTGGGTGCCGAGATGGCCGGGGTGGCGGAGACCATCCGCGCCGAACTGGCGAGCGCCTCGGTGAGCATGAACGAAGGCGTTCGAGCCGTTGCGACGCAAATTCGCGGCGATGTAGGCGATGCCTCGCAGTCGCTTTTGAAGGATGCCGAAGCGGCCGGTCAGGCGATCATGGCCCGCGGTGGCGATCTGTCCGCGCAGTTCGCGGCCTTCACGACGACGCTCAACACCGAGACCGAAAAGGCACGTGCGGAACTTGCGGCAAGTTCGAGCAACATCGGCAACGAGTTGGCGGCCCGTGTCGAGGAGTCCGAGCAGTTGCTCAGCGCTCGCGCTCGCTCGATCGGTGACGATCTCGAGCAGAAGACTCGGTCGCTCGCCGAACTGCTCAGCGCCCGCACGGCGGAGATCGGCCGCGTTCTCGATGAGGACGCCCGTCCGCTGGTCGACCGCTTCGATGAAAGCGGAACGAACTTCGCGCGACTCGTCGAGGACACGACCCGGCAGGCGTCCGAGCGATTGCGCCAGGAGAACGCTACGCTCGTCGCCGCGCTCAGCCAACGTGCCGGCGAAACCATCGAGAGCCTCACGCGCTCGTCGAGCGAAGTGCTCGGCGAGTTCGAGGAAAAGGCTTCCGGCGCCGTCGGCGTCGTTGTTGAAATCCGCGACCAGATGGAACGCCAGATCGGCTCGCTGATCTCGCGCCTGTCGCAGACGAGCGGCGCGCTGCGCGGCCTCGTCGGCGAGGCTGCCGAAAATCTCGGCGCGATCGATGCGACCCTGTCGGCGAGCGGCGCACGCTTCAGCCAGAACGCCGAGGAGGCGTCGAATTCCATCTCGCTCTCCGCACGCCTCCTGGAAAGCAATGTCGACAAGCTCGACAAATTGTCGTCCGTAGCGTTCTCGAAGGTTTCGAGCATCGCCGATCGCTTTAAGGAGCATGGCAATGTGCTCGGTGAGGCTGTGCAGCTTATCTCCGCGAGCGAAGGCAATCTGCGCACGACGCTTGAAGGTGGCCAAGGCGGCCTTGAAGAGCTTTCAAACGGCCTGGTTCGTCGTTCCGAGGAAATCGGCGAGTTGCTGCGTTCCTTCGAAGAAGTGATGGATGGCCTGTTCGACCGAACCGAGCAGCGCTCGCGGCTTCTGTCGGCGAAGCTTTCGAGCGAAGTCGGCGAGACGCTGGGCGACGCCGAGCGCAAGATGCAGGATGCCGAGACCCGCACTCAGTCCACCGCCGAACAGATGCGCGTCTCGATCCTTTCTGTGATCGAGGATGCCAGCCAGCGCTTCACCGGGGCAACCGACGAGATTCGCCGCACCGCACAGGAGATTCGCGAGGAGCTCGAC
>JBBSUS010000141.1:0-6213 GCA_038234195.1 Hyphomicrobiales bacterium
CCTGCCTTTCATGGTGCTTCCGATCTACTCCGCCCTCGTGGCCATCCCGCCGAACCTGATGCCGGCCGCCGCAACGCTCGGCGCGCGGCCTCTTTCGGCCTTTCGGCACGTGCTCCTGCCGCTGGTTCTGCCGGGGCTGCTCTCCGGCGCGCTCCTCGTCTTCATGGTGGCGCTTGGCTATTACATCACGCCTGCACTGGTGGGCGGGGCCGACGACCAGATGATCTCTTCGGTAATTGCCTTCTACGCAACGGGCACAGCCAACTGGGGCATGGCCGCGGCGCTGGGCATCGTGCTGCTCGTCGCGACCCTGCTGCTCTATGCTGTCTACGGGCGCTTTTCGAAGGCGCCCCCCGGCGTCGGCCTATGAAAGCGTTCACGCTCCTCAAGATCGCCCTGGGTACGCTCGTCGTCGTCTTTCTGGTGGCGCCGATCCTGGCCATTCTGCCACTCGCCTTCACCGACAGTGTTTTCCTGTCCTATCCCGTGCAGGGATTCTCCGGCCGCTGGTTCGAAGAGTTGATGTTCAACGACGCCTGGCGGCGATCGATCGTCAACAGCCTGATGATCGGGTCGGGCGCGACGGTGATCGCCACCGTGCTGGGTACGATGGCGGCGCTCGGCCTGCGCGGCGACCGGGTGCCGCTCGCCGGTCTCTGGCGCACCAGCTTCATCCTGCCGATGGTGGTGCCCCCTGTCGTCCTCGGCGTCGGCATGCAGATTCTCTACGTGAGGCTGGGCCTCGCCTCGACCTATCTCGGCGTGATGATCGCCCATGCGGTGCTGGCGATTCCATTCGTTGTCGTCACCGTTTCCACCTCGCTGGCCGGGATCGACCGAGCGATCGAGCGATCTGCCCTCAGCCTCGGCGCATCGCCGTCGCGGACCTTCCTGTCGGTGACGTTGCCGCTGGCGATGCCCGGGGTCGTGTCAGGTGCGGTCTTCGCATTCGCGATCTCGCTCGACGAGGTAATCCTCACCCTCTTCGTCGCGGGCCCCGACCAGCGCACATTGGCGCGGCAGATGTTTTCGACCATCCGCGAGAACATCAGCCCGGCCGTCGCTTCGGCGGCGCTCGTCCTGATCGTGGGAACGCTGGTCTTCGCCGGCCTTGCGGGAATCCTGCGGATGCGTCAGGCGCGGCGCACGCGGCTGTCCTGAGCGAAGGACGGCGCAGGCATGCACGGATTTCTGAAAATGATAGTTCGAGATGGCGGTGCGGACGTCATCGCGCTTGTGAAGGCCCCTGCGGCGGAGGCTACGGGAAAAAAATAGACGGGAAAACGAAGCCGGTTCGCACCTGGGCCACGACGGCATCTCCTACAGATGCTTTGGGGGCACTCGTTGAGGCCGGATCAACCAGAACCACCACACCGTTTCTCGACGACGACATCACCGAATTCGCCACGCAAGACGGGGGCCTTGGGCTGCGGCAGACGGTTGATACAGGCCGCTTAGCGAGAAGCCGAATTTGATCCGATCGCGCACATCTCTGCGGCGCGAGCGGCAACGCTCAATCCCGCAGCAAGGACATCGGCGCTGAGAGCGTCGAAGGTAGCGGGATCGATCGAGTTGTCGTCGTGAAATCGACAAGAAAGCCGGAAAGTGTGGCTCGAGCCAAGCCTGTGAAGAGTCTCGACGAGCAAAACGCCATGTCCATTCGCTAGAGCAGCGAACGCGTTGACGTTTTTTACGGCCGGATCTTGGTCTGATGTGTGTCTACCGGGAGAACATCTCAACCGGCGCATTCAAGCAAGGCGTGTAGCACAAGCCGAAGTATCTGAGGTCGGCATCGAGAACCCGAATTCGCCAGTACATCCGTGGTCGACCCGGGCCCGATGCCGTCTCAAGCCCGCGGCAACAAAGCGCCGCGGGCGAGATGATTAAGCGATGGTGGCGAGATTCTCTGCCGACATCTTGCCGCTCTTGCGATCGGCGACGAGCTCGTAGGAGACCTTCTGGCCGTCCTGCAGGCCGCTCAGGCCCGAGCGCTCGACGGCGCTGATGTGGACGAAGGCATCGCCGCCGCCATTGTCTGGCGCGATGAAGCCGAAGCCCTTGTCGGCATTAAACCATTTTACGGTTCCCGTGGTCATGGGATACCCTCTCTTCAAAGAAAAATTCAGCGGCCAGAAGTATTTCCGACCTGTAAGGTTCGATTTCAGCACGAAAAACTTGGAAAATGCACCCTGTAAGCGCAAGACCAATCCGTTCGGTCTTCGATCGATCCGATGCAAATAAAGCTTTTACGCCAATTTACAAGTGCCGGCGGGCGAGATCCGGTAAAATAGATAATCGTATCGCCCGGGTTGCGGCCGATCGAAGTCATTGGCGATCAGGCAAAATCCTTGTCGGTCAGGACATATGTCTTCCGACGGCCGCGGGCATACGCCTCGGTTGCGACCTTCAGGATCGTCTCTCGTGCCGAGTCGAAAGCTCGCAGAAGTCCGGTCTCCGACGCCTTCTGCGAGGAACTGATCGACGGAACTGCGCCCGCTTCCAGGAAGAATGGAATCTCCATCATGCCGTCGTAGCCGACAAACCTGAAACGGTGCGCGCGCTCATCGTAGCTTCGCGACAGGTTGGGGAACGTCAGGGCCATGGCGATGAACTCGTTGTCAGGATGCGAACCCAACGGCCTCGGCGACCTGGGGTCGGAGCACGAAGCGTCAGGGCGTTGGGTGAAATGGGGCGTAACGGACCGTCGCGGGCTCGTGCCCGAGGAGAAACAGGCCCTGCCTATCACATGGTGATGAACATTTGTCGTTCAACGTGATTCATGTCGAGGCAAATTAAAATGCACGGCAGCGCAGGGGCTGCAGGGTTCGTCCATATGGAATTGAAGGTGCAGACCGGACGGTCCGCGCCGATCCGTTTTGCCTCTGCGAACAGCCCCTGGGTTCGTCGCTCGCGCAACGTCGATCGCCAGCGATCAGGGTCGTCGGTCTTATCGGCGCCTGCCGCTGTTCAGCCAAGCGTGCAGCAGCACGGCCGGCAGCGTTCCGGCTGCACACGCGAGTGCAACGCCGACATAGTCGCTCCCGGCAGAGCCGCGTTCGTCGTCAAAGCCCAGCCCTTCGGGTGTCCCGTTAGCTGTCTCGCGCGACGCGACGTGGTCGGCCATGTACGCGCCGCGCGATCCCAGCGGACGTGCCGGTGCCGTCGTCGTGTCCTTGGCGGTCTGATGTTCCATCTCCGAATTGAGTTCGCCGCCGACAATCAGGATCGTCACCGTCAGCCAGATCCACGTCAGGAAGCCGATCAGCGCGCCGAGCGAACCGTAAGTCTCGTTGTAGGAGCCGAAATTCGAGACGTACCAGGAGAACAGGAACGAGACGGCCGCGATGAAGACCACGGAGAGGGCCGTGCCCGGCGTGATCCAGCGCCATTTGGCCTTTTTGCGGCTGGGTCCCCAGCGATGCAGCGCGGCGATGCCGAGCGAGAGGAGGATTACTACGCCCACGTAGCTTGCGATCTGGATCGTCCACTCGGTTGCGCTGCCGAGCCCGACCGCCGACAGGATAACCGGCAAGACGATCATCGCGCCGATCAAAGCCAGCAGGGCGACGATTGCGGCGACCGTGAACACGAATGACACCAGCGTCAGTTGGACGAAACTGCGGCTGTCTTCCTCGTCATAGGCGACGTTCATCGCCTGGAACAGCGACTTCATGCCGGCGTTGGCCGACCATAGCGCGATCGCCAGCGAAACGACGAAGGTAAGCCCGAGCGTCGAGCCCTTCTGGGACGTGAGCCGCTCCATCTGCTGGTTCAGGATGTCCATTCCGCCCCCGGGGATGAAACCCTGGAGCGAGGCGGTGTGTTCGCGAATGGTCGCGGGATCGGCAACAAGCCCGTATGTCGAAACGATTGCGGAGAGTGCGGGAATCAAAGCGAGCAGCAGATAATAGGTGACCCCGGCCGCGATCAGCATCACCCGGTCGTCCGAGATCTCCGAAAACACGCGGGCAAGAATCTCCTTCCAGCCCTTCAGCGGGAACTGCGACGGCTTTCGCGCTGCCAGGCCGTGGCCGTCGTTCTGCGTCATCCGAACTCTTCCTTCTCGGGCACCAATGATACGTCTCGCCTTCGCAACGGCAGGAGCGTCCACCGGTTCCGGATATGCGTCAGCCCGTCTGGCCGCGCTCCGTCGCAGATTTGCGTGAGCGATGCTTCCTCAGATCAGGCGGCGTTCGCCGGATGGCCCGTCCACCGGAACGGCCGGCCGTTCACCGGATCCGTCTGCGGGGCTGACAACCTTGAGATGGCGCTTCGCGCCTCCTCGAAGGCCATCGTGCCGGCTTTGGTGGTGCTGCCGTTCTGGCCGGGCGGGTAGGCGCCAGTGACCTGGAAATCGGGGGAAGCATCCAGCCGCCTGTGCCCGACGCCTGCCGGCACGATGACAACGTCCCCCGGCTTTATCGCAACGGCGATGCCGCCGTCTGCCGCGTCGCCGCCGAAACCGATCGAGGCCTCGCCGGCGACGCACGCCAGGACCTCGTGCCCCTCGATATGGAAGTGCCAATAGTCGAACACCGTGAAGGTCCAGGTCCCCCGCCAGCCGTTTTCGACGAACCGTTTCTCGACTTTGGCCGACGTTGCCTCCGATGTCGCGATGGCTGTCTCCATGACGAGCAGCGGCAGGTCGCTGTTCGGGATCACGCCGATTGCGCTGAAATACAGGGCGTTGGCTTTCCGCATGCCACTTTCTTTCGATCGTCGCCTAACGGGATCACGGGGAACGCCTGGATGGTCGTCGCGTTCATCCTTTGAAGGCCCGCTTGACGGGCTCAAAGGAGATTTTGACATGGTCGACAAGCACGAAGTCAAGGGTACCGCTAAGGAAGTCGCTGGCAAGGCCCGCGGGGCCGCTGGCGACGCGACTGGCAATCACGAGATGGAAGCCAAGGGCAAGGCCCAGGAGGCCGAAGGCAAGACCGAGAAGAACTTTGGCAAGGTCAAGGATGCGGTCAAGGACCAGACCTCCTGAGACCAGTCGACGAAGTGGATGATGAAGAGCCCGGCTTTCAAGCCGGGCTCTTTTTTTTGCGCGCTTAAATGCGCGAGCAAAGCTTTCGAGGGTGTACGCCAGATGGTCGAGTCGCGGCCGGCCGCACCGGAGCGGCTTTGTCGCCTGCATTCCGGTGCGCGACAAGGGCGAGCGCCTCGCGCAGACGCTGCATGCTGAGGTTGCCCCGCTGGAGCGGAGGATAACCTTGAGACGCCGGCTATTGTGCCGCCAGAACCGTCTTGGACGAACTCAACGCCGGCGCGCCAGGATGTGCGGCCGCCCTATGCCGCCCGGCTTCGGTTCACCACGTCGAAGATCACCGCCAGCAGCAGTACAAGGCCCTTGATGACCTGCTGGTAGTCGATGCCGATGCCGAGGATCGACATGCCGTTGTTCATGACGCCCATGATGAAGGCGCCGACGACCGCGCCGACGATGGTGCCGACGCCGCCGGACATGGATGCGCCGCCGATGAACACCGCGGCGATCACGTCGAGCTCGAATCCGAGGCCGGCCTTCGGCGTCGCGGTGTTGAGGCGGGCTGCGAAGACGAGGCCGGCGAGTGCGGCCAGCATTCCCATGTTGGCAAACGTCAGGAAGGTCAGCCGTTCGGTCTTGATGCCCGAAAGCTTGGCCGCCTTGGCGTTGCCACCGAGCGCGTAGATGCGGCGCCCGATGGTCGTGCGCGAGGTGATGAAGCTGTAGATGGCGATCAGCAGCGCCATGACGATCAGGACGTTGGGAAAGCCGCGGAAGGTCGCGAGCAGCCAGGTGAGGTAGAGGATCGCCGCGACGATCACCGCCGTCCGGGCGAGGAAGAAGCCGATGGGTTCATCGTCATGACCGCCGGCCTGCCCGCGCATGCGCGAGCGGAAGGCGAAGAACAGGATCGCTGCGGCGACCAGGACACCAAGCCCGAGCGACAGGAGGTTCACGCTGGAGCCCGTCACGAGGTCGGGCAGGAAGCCGGACGAGATCAGCTGGAAGCCGCCGGGGAAGGGGCCCACAGACTGACCGGACAGAAGCCACAGCGTCATGCCCTTGAAGACCAGCATGCCGGCCAGCGTCACGATGAAGGACGGAATGTGCCAATAGGCGATCCAGTAGCCCTGCGCGGCGCCGATCACCGCTCCCACGAAGAGGCAGATGACGCCGGCGAGAACATAGTTCATGTGCCAGTTGACGATCATCACCGCCGCCAG
>JBBSUS010000142.1:0-6207 GCA_038234195.1 Hyphomicrobiales bacterium
ACGGCCTCGACGTTCACGTCGGCCTTGGCGTACGTCATGTTGATCGGCCATGCGGTGCCGACCACCATGCTGCCGAGTTCTGCGAGAATGGGGCCAAGGCGACGATCTGGGAGGTCACCCCGAACCGCTGCGATCGTGAATTCTTCGCCAGACACACGGTCACGGAACTTCTCGACTGGACCGACCATCAGCTGGAAAAGCAGGGCCGGCTGACGACGCCGATGCGATACGACCAGAGCCTCGACCAGTATATTCCGGTTGCCTGGGCCGACGCCTTTGCCGAGATCGGTGAGGAACTCAACAAGCTCGACCCCAAATCGGCGGTATTCTACGCCTCGGGCCGTGCCTCGCTCGAGGCCTCGCACATGTACCAGCTGTTGGCCCGCATCTATGGCTCCAACAGCCTGCCGGACAGTTCCAACATGTGTCACGAGTCGACGTCCGTCGGCCTGCCTGAGTCGATCGGCTCACCAGTCGGCACCGTGCAGCACGAGGACTTCGTCCAGTGCGACATGATCTTCTTCTTCGGTCACAACACCGGCACCAATGCTCCGCGGCTGCTGCATGAAGTGCATGACGCACGCCAGCGCGGCGTGCCGGTCGTCACCTTCAACCCACTGCTCGAACGCGGGCACATGCGCTTCAAGGACCCGCAGAATCCGCTTGAGATGCTCATTCCCGACGAGGGCGTGAAGATGTCGAGCGACTATTTCCAGCTGCGAGGCGGCGGTGACATGGCGGCGATGACCGGCATCGCCAAGGCGCTCATCGCGCTCGACGATGCGGCAAAGGATGCCGGCCGCGCCCGCGTGCTCGACACCGCCTTCATCGCCGAGCACTGCCACGGCTTCGACGCGTTCGAGGCTTTTCTGCGGGAGAATGACTGGCCGGAGATCGAGCGGTGCTCGGGCCTGAAACGCGACGAACTGGAACATGTCGCCCGGGTCTATTCCAAGGCCGAGCGGGTGATCGCCAATTACGGCATGGGCCTTACCCAACACCGGCACGGCATCGAGAACGTGCAGATGCTCTGCAATCTTCTTCTGATGCGCGGCAATATCGGCAAACCGGGCGCCGGCATCTCGCCGATCCGTGGGCACTCCAACGTTCAGGGCCAGCGCACCGTCGGGATCACCGAGAAGCCCGAGCTCCTGCCGATCGAGACGCTGGAATCGCTTTACGGCTTCAAGATTCCCCGTGAAAAGGGCCTCGACACCGTCGAGACGGTCGGCGGCATCATCGACGGGTCGGTCAGGGCCTTCGTCGGCCTCGGCGGAAATTTCTCCCGCGCGGCACCCGAGACGGCGCTGCTCGAGGCGGCGTGGCGCAAGCTGCGGCTCAATGTGCAGATTTCAACCAAGCTCAATCGCAACCACCTGCTCGCCAGCGAGATCAGTTTCATCCTGCCCTGTCTCGGCCGGATCGAACACGATGTGCAAAATGGTATCGAGCAGCATGTCTCGGTCGAGGATTCAACTGCCAACATCCACGGCTCCATCGGCCAGCGCGTGCCGGCGTCGAAGGAACTGCTGTCCGAACCGAAGATCGTCGCCGAAATCGCCAAGGCAACGGTGCCGGGCAAATCCACCGTGCCATGGGACGCGTGGGTTGCCGATTATTCAAAGGTCCGCGACGCGATCGAGAAAGCCTACCCGACCGATTTTAAGGATTTCAATGCGCGCTTCCTGCAGCCGGGCGGTTTTCACCGCGACATCGGAGCCTGCTACCGCGACTGGCGCACCGACACGGGCAAGGCCAATTTCAAGACGCCGGAAAGCCTGGACGTCGATCCGGACGTTTCGACCAAGCCGGCCGACGTCTTCAACCTCTTGACCATTCGCTCTAACGACCAGTTCAACACGACGGTCTACGGCTACGACGACCGTCTGCGGGGCATTCACGGGACCCGCATGGTCATCCTGATGAACGAGGAGGACATGAAGCGCCTCGGTCTGACCAATGACGACCGGGTCGATGTCGAGACGCACGCCGACGACGGCGTCGAGCGCAAGGTCTTCGACTACCGCGTCCACGCCTATCCGATCCCCAAGGGTGACGTTGCGGGCTACTATCCCGAGCTCAACCCCTTGATGCCGCTCTGGCACCATTCCCGCCGTGCCCATGTCCCGGCGGCGAAGTCGATCCCGGTGAAGTTTACCAAGCGACTGTCCGCCCGGGCCTGAACCGCGGATCGAGAAACCGCACGGGCCGGAAAGCCGGTTTTCTTTCGCGAAACGGCTTTTTCACTGGCATTGTGAGGCCGCTGGGTCGGGGCACTCGTTCATTCGGCCTGCCGCCAACTCCAAACCTCCGTCCGCTTCACATCCGCATCCTCAAGGACGCGGGTGACAGGAACCTCATAGGTGGCGCGGCGGTGGAGTCTCTCCCTTGGACAATAGGCGCGGCCGGGGTCGCCGACGAGGACGGTGATGCCGCGTGCTGCCAGAGATTTGAACCAAGGGACGATCGCGGCGGCCATCTCGCGATCGTAGAAGACGTCGCCGGCCAAGAGGATGTCCGTTTCGATCGGCGTTCCAACGATGTTCTGTGCCGAGAAATCGACGGCGACTCCGTTGAGCGAGGCGTTGAGCGCGACGGCCGTGCGGCAAAACGGGTCGATGTCGACGGCCACGATCGCTTCTGCTCCGGCCTTGGCTGCGGCGATGGCGACGAGGCCCGAGCCGGTGGCGAAGTCGACGACGCGTCGCCCGGCGACCGTTCCCGGATGGTCGAGGAGATAGCGCGCCAGCGCCTGTCCACCCGCCCACGCAAAGGCCCAGAAGGGCGGTGGCAAGCCGATAACCTCGAGTTCGTCCTCTGTCTGTTGCCATAGATCATGCGCTTCGTCGGCCAGATGCAGACGCAATTCCGGCACGTGCGGCGGCGCCAGGATCGTCGTATTGTCGACGATGAAGCGCTCGGCTTGGTCGAGCGACAGCATCTTGAGTTCGCCGTCAGCCAACTCTGCGTTCCATGACGCAGCATTCCCGAAAGAAGGCGCCCGAGGCAGGGCCATCAGTCCACTCCTCAAAAAACACCACACCGAAATCGCCCGGCGCGGTCATGGCCTGGACAGCGTGAATGGGCTCTTGCGAAGTCGTACCGGATGGATCGGCTTCACGGCGAAAGGCCGAACCTGGTTTACCAAATGCGGCCGGGCGCCACGCCTTCGGCGGCTGGCGAGGCGCCCATTCACCCGGGGTCGATCAGGAGGCAGCTTTCAGCCGATCGCTTTCACCTTGCAGCTTGTCGATGAGGATCGAAGCATCGGCCTTGTCGAGGGTTTCGTCGAACGGCGTGCCGGTCTCCTCGCAAAGGGTCTTCAGATAGGACATCTGCGCCCCGGTCATCGGCTCTCCGCCAGTGGTCCAGTCCTTTGGGTCCTTCTCGGTGTTCGAGCCGGTGTCGGTCTTGGGATCGGCGTTGGACATTGAATATCTCCAAATGATGATATGTTCACTGAATGTTCGGTCCAGGATGTGGTTCCGTCGGTCGGACATAGGAGCGCAGGTCGAAGTCTTTGACCCTTTTGCGGTCTTGCGAGGCACACGCCTGCCGCGGCCTTCCGGTGACCGGGAAGCGGCTCCAAAAATCCGTTCAGGCGCGAACGAAAAACTCAGTGGCATCAACACGCCCCAACGGTAGAGCTGCGCCATGGTTGTGAATTGCAGCAAAATAATCCCTTTAAGGTTGTTTTTTGCCTTCCCTTTCGGCAACTCTTGCGAGATAATTATTTCGCACAATGCAACCGGGAGGAATTGACATGGCGGAAACCTATTCATTTAGCGACCAGGCCGTCCAAGGTGCCTTGGATACCGCAAGGCGTCATTACGATCAGGAAACGATCAAGGGTCTGGCCGAGTCCTCTTCACCGACGCAGGTCGGCGAACTCAGCGTTCTGGCTGAGTGCATCAGCGTGACGGTGGGCAACAACCAGGTCTGCATCAACCTGCCGCTCGGGCTTGGATCGCACTGCATCCCGATCCCGGTCAGCTTTCCCGATGGGACGGCGGCGCAGGCTTGCCTCAGCATCTGCACAACCTGGGGAATCCCGACCGGCGTGATGGTCAGCATCATCGTCGCGGGCATCACCATCGTCTCGCAGGGCTTCGGCAAATGCTGACGGCCTGAAACAAACGGAGCCGCGATCGGGCTTCGAAACCCGGTCGCGACTCTGACTGGATGCCTGAGCATCGGATTTCGCTGCGTTGCCCCGGTCCGTTGTGGGTGGGCGGAGCGCCAGTCGCATCCGAGCACCCGGAAGCCAAAGGGTCCGGTGATGCGCGGTTACTGACCCATCGCCTTCCTTGGATCGAGACCGCCCATCTCGCAGACCTTGCTGAATTCGGCCGGCTCAACGGGCTGCACGGAAAGCCGCGAATTGTTGACGAGAACCATGTCCTTCAGCGCCGGCTCGGCTTTTGCCTGATCCAGCGTCACGGGCGTCGGCACGTCCATCAGCGCCTTGATGTCGACGCACTCCCATTTCGAGTCGTCCGCCTTGGAATCGGGATGAGCGGTGGCGATCACCTCGACGATGCCGACGACCGCCTTGCCCTCGTTGGAATGGTAAAAGAAGCCGCGGTCGCCGACGCTCATGTCGCGCATGAAATTGCGCGCCTGGTAGTTGCGCACGCCATCCCATTCCTGGCCCGCTTCGCCCTTCGCCTTCTGCATGTCGAAGGACCATTTGAACGGCTCGGATTTGAACAGCCAGTATTTCATCAGCCCGCCTCAGCCCTTTCGTGGAGCATTGTCGGGATTGTTGACCGACCACGCCCAGGGGCGGACGGTCACCGACTTGAACAGCCCGGCCTTGGCATAGGGATCGCGTTCGGCGATGGCCTGGGCCGCCTCGGGGCTGTCGGTCTCGATGACGACGAGACTGCCGCAGGGCTTCTCGTTGCCGTCGAGAAAGGGGCCGGCGAATTTCAACTGGGTGCCGAGGCCGTTCAGGTGTTCGAGGTGCTTTTCGCGGGTGTCGAGGCGCAACTGCAATGCGCCGGGCTTGTCGTCGCACAGGATGGCGTAGAGCATGAGATGTCCTTGTCGATTTTGCGCTGGGTCCCGTCCTCGGGATCGTGCGCCTATGGTGTTCGGCCGCAACCTAGCGAATTCGGCGCCCGCTTCAATCTTCATCGTTGGTTCGTGGAATGCTGCGACGGCTGGGTCTGTTGCCGATTCCACTCGTCCTGAAGCGAGCTCAGTCGGCCTCGCGTTTCAGCGGCCGGGCGAGCAGCCCCTGGATCGCCGCGTCGATGTCGAGGCCGCCGGATAGAACGGCGGCCACCGCCTCGATGATCGGCGCTTCGATGCCATGCCTTTCCGCAAGCCGCGCCGCGATCTGCGCGGAGTGGACGCCCTCGGCCAGTTTCAGGCCGCTGCGATCGTCGCCGCGGCCGAGGGCAACGCCATAGGCGAAGTTCCGCGATTTCTCGCCGGAGCAGGTGAGGACGAGATCGCCGAGGCCGGACAGGCCCATCAGCGTTTCCGGACGACCGCCGAGAGCGGCTCCGAGCCGGCGCAGTTCGACGAAGCCGCGGGTGACGATCGCCGCCTGGGCTGAAGCCCCGAGGCCACGTCCGGCAACGGCGCCCGCGGCAAGGGCCAGGACGTTCTTCAAAGCACCGCCAGCCTCGACGCCGAGCATGTCCGTCGTGGCGTAGCCGCGAAAACTCTCGGTCGACAGACGTTGCATCAGGTCATCGGCTGCAGCGGCATCGGCCGCAGCGACAGTCACCGCCGTCGGCAGGCCCCCCGCGACATCGGCGGCAAAGCTCGGGCCGGACAGCACCGCGCAAGGGCGGCCCGGCATCATTTCGGCGAAGACGGAAGAAGCGAAGAGACCTGTCTCGCGCTCGATGCCCTTGGCGCAAAGGACCGATACGCAACGCAGGGGCAGATGCGGCACGATCGGGGCAAGAGCGGCCCGCAGTGCCTGCGCCGGCACGACGACGAGCAGAACATCGGCGCCGTCGAGGGCCTCGGTCGGGTCGAAAGTTGCGGCAAGCGCGACAGGCAGATCGACACCCGGCAGGTAGGTGGGATTGCGGTGCGTGTCGTTGATCGCCGTGACCACGCCGTGGTTACGGGCCAGGATCGTTGCCTGATGGCCGGCACGGGCATAGAGGCTCCCCAGCGCCGTGCCCCAGGCGCCGCCGCCAAGAACCGCGAAGCGAGTCACGCCTTTGCTCCGCGACGGCCGAA
>JBBSUS010000143.1:0-6190 GCA_038234195.1 Hyphomicrobiales bacterium
ACCGCTCTCGAAAGCTCCGCCGTTCCGTAGCGCGCATAGGTCGAACAGCGCACGTCGTTGCCGCCGAAGACGGCCACCATGTAGTGGCAGGCCGGGATTGGCCGGCGCGCGATGGCCAGGGTGGTCGCGAAGGTCGGATGGGCGTGAACGACCGCATTCGCGTCCGGGCGTTCGCGCAGGATGTCGCGGTGGAAGCGCCACTCGGTCGAAGGCTTGAGGGCGCCCTCCCATTGCGTGCCATCGCCGTCGAGCGGCATGGCGACGATCATCTCCGGCGTCAGTTCGTCATAGGGCGTGGCGCTCGGCGTCAGCAGCATCCGGTCATCCAGGCGAACCGAGATGTTGCCGGAGGTCCCCTGATTGAGGCCGCTGCGGTTCATTTCGCGGCACTGGTCGATGATCGACGCCCTGAGGCCATACTCGCGGTCGTTCATGGTCAAAGCCTCCTTTCGCGATGCGCGTTCGTGGATCGCGATGCCGCCGCGTGGATTGTCCCGGTCGCGATGCCGCGGCGTGCCGAAAGGATCGTCTCGGCGATCTCGACGAACCCGGCTGCCCCCCGTTCCTGCGTGACGAAAGTGGGGTCGGCTTCCATCCTGCCGGCAAAGTCTTTCACGTTGGCAACCCCGCAGCTGTTTTTGAAGAAACCGAACATCGGGGCATCGTTCGGGCTGTCGCCTGCGAAGACGATCCGGTCGCGGCAGGCGTCGAGATCAAGGCCGAGGATATCGTGCGCGAAGGAGCGGCTCATCGATAGCTTGTCGTAGTCGCCGAACCAGCCATTGACGTGGATCGAAGAGATTTTGGCGACGGCCCCTTCGTCCTCGAAGATCGCCTTGATGCGGGCGACATCGGTCTGCGGCAGTGGCGCGACATCTTCGCAGAAGTCGATGGCCAGATCGGCCTCGCGGTAAAGCTGGTCGGCCGAAATCGCCGAGCCGGGCACGTCGCGAAGAATGCGCCGCCCGACTTCGTCGAGCCGCCGGCGGTTCGAAGCCCGTTCAGCCGAAGAGGCAAAGAAGCGTCGCCGCATTTTTCGTGCGGCGCGATCGTAGGCGAAGTAGAACGCGCCGTTTTCGCCGACGACCCCGGTCACGGGAAAGAACCGGGCGACCATGTCGCACCAGCCTGCCGGACGACCGGTGATCGGCGCGACGAAAAGGCCGGCGTCGAACAGCGCTTCCAGGGCGGCGTAGGACGCTGTCGGAAGTCGGCCATCCGTCGTCAACGTATCGTCGATATCGGCGAATACGCCGATAATGTCGGCTGCGCTGTCGAGATCGAAATCGGCGATCGGGCGCATGCTCAGTGTTCCCCCTCGGCAAATTGCGACAGCAGGCCGGCATCGTCGGCGATGTCGAGGAAGGAGAAGCGGTTGCGCATCTCGCGGCAATGCACGATGGCTTCGCGGTAGAAGTCGACGGGAACGCCGAGTTCGGCTGCCGTGGTGGCACCTTCGGCTTGACGCAGCAGCGTCTCCATGTCCCCGGCGGGAATGGCGAAGGCGGCGCATTCGCGACGAAGCTGCGGCCAGAGTTCCGCCATACGGGTGTTCAGCCGCTCCGCGCCCGCTTCGTCCAGTGCCTTGGCACGATATTCCTTCAGGCACTGCGCCGCGATCGCGGGTCCCATGCGCCGCTCCATGCAGGCCACATCGATCTGTGTCGGACGGACCACCGGGGCCGTCTCCATGGCCAGCATCCGTTGCTGCAGGCGCGCCATCGTCAGCGACGCGACCCCGACCTGTTGGCCGTGAAGCGTGCCCGGATGCCGGTCGCCGGCGAAGCAATCGATGTAGTGGGAAATCTGGTGCTCCCCCATCGACCCATGGTTGGACACGCCGGTGAAGGCGATCCCCAAGCCGCAGAGGGTCAGTACGCGGTAGAGATAGCCGATCGCCTCGATGTCGCCCGATGCGATGCCCTCAGCCCTGGCATTGAGCTCGCGCTCGTCGGCTTCCTGAATGGTGTAGGGAACCTGTTCGTACGTCGTCCCGAGCAGGCGATGGGAAACCCACCAGTCGATCTGCGCGACCGAGCGGGCCAGGCAATCGCCGAAGCCGGCGGCGGCGAGGCGCTTCGGCGCAGCCGAAGAGACCGAAAGATCGACAAAGAAGCCGCGAGGCGGGATGGACGCCAGCGAGACCTTCAAGCCGCTGTCCAGCGTGATCGAGGCGGTCGACGACGTGTAGCCGTTCATCGACGCGGCCGTGCCGAAGACGCAGTAGGGACGTTTGTCCGCTGCCAGGGCATATTTGACGAGGTCGTTCACGGTGCCCGAGCCGACCGCAACGGCACCGTCGAAGCCCTTCAGCCTTCGGGCCACGTCGGCGACACCGTTCATGTCGGCATGTGGCGCGTCGAGGATGACGATGTCGGTGTCGGCGAGCTCCAGCGCGTGAGCAATGCGCCGGCCCTGCGCCGCAAAGGTTGCCGCATCGGCCACGAGAGCGACCCTGCCACCAAGGTTCATCGCCTTGACGAGGCCCGCTTCGGCGCCCTCGAGGCTCTCGGCGATCACGACGCTATCGTAGGGTACGTCCGCGGGTAAGCCGGTTTCCGGATGGAGCCAGCGACCGTCGATGATCTCGTCGATCAACGTCGTCCATCGTCCCCCAGAATGCGTGCCTGCCGTTAAGGTGACCACTGACCTGCGCCTCCCAGCCTTCGCATCGGACAACACAAGTCGGCATTTGTCAAACAAATGTCATCGCTATTTGACAAATGCCATCGGCGTGGCATCTTCAGGGCATGGAGCAACGATCGATTGCGGAGCGCGACCAGAAGGCGGCCCTCCGTCCGCCCGCCCAGTTCAAGGACGTCGTGACCTGGGCGGCCTGGCTCTACTATGTCGACGAGCTGACCCAGGCCGAAGTCGCACATCAGCTCGGCGTTTCCCGGGCCAGCGTCGCGAACTATCTGCAGGAGGCTCGCCGATTGGGCGTCGTGACGATCCGCGTCGACAGCGGCACCGTGTCGCGCACCGAGATCGCCAAGGCCCTTTCCGATCGATTTTCGCTGATTGCGGCGACCGTTCTGCCGTCTCTCGATGGCCGGGAGCTTGAAAAGCGGCTGGGAAAGGCGGCGGCCAAGGTGCTGAACGACAGCCTGTTGCCCGGTGACACGATCGGTGTCGCATGGGGGCGAACCGTTCTTGCCGCGGCAAGACAGGCCGATCCGAGCCTCGTCCCGGATCTGACCATCGTCCAGGTTTCGGGAAGTTCGAACAGCTCGGCGGACTTTTCGCCGGAGCTTTGCACGTCGCTTCTGGCCAACCAGCTCGGTGCGCGGTGCGTGAATCTGCACGCGCCTGCGGTTCTGTCGAGCCGCGATCTGCGCGACCGCCTCCTCGCCGAGCCTTCGCTGGTCAAGCAATTCGCCCTCATCCAGTCGGCCACGAAGATCCTTTTCGGCGTTGGGGAATTGGGGCCTCGCAGCACCTTTGCCGACGCCGAGATGCTGGAACCGGCGACCTTGGCACGCCTGCGCGAGGATGGTCATGCCACGGGCGTGATCATCGGGCGGCTCATCGGGCCATCCGGTGAGGCGGTCGCGAGCCCGGTCGACGACGGGATCGTCGGCATCTCGCTGGAGACCTTGAAGCGCATCCCGTTCAGGCTGTGCCTGGCGGGTGGGCCGCAGAAGACGCAGGCGATTGTCGCCGCACTGAAGGGCGGTTACGCGACTCACCTCGTGACCGACCACGATACCGCGGTCGCAATTCTCGGCGGGACGTAGCAACTGCGGGCTTGGACGGGTTCGGGAGGGCGCGGCCATTGCGACGGGAGGAACCAGCCATGACCGCCGAGGCGCAAAATGCGACGCGTCGCTATGTTGTCGGGATCGACTCGTCGACCCAGAGCACCAAGGCGATCGCCTGGGATGCCGAGGGGCGCGTTGCGGCCGAGGGAAGAGCTTCCGTTGCATTGTCGCAACCGCAGCCGGGATACGCCGAGCAGGACTGCGAGGACTGGTGGCGCGCGCTGTCGAGCGCGCTGCAGCAGGTCGTGTCGGTTGTCGGAGCCGACGCGATCGATGCCGTGGCGATCTCCAATCAACGCGAGACGGTCGCGTTTCTCGATGCGTCCGGCCGAGCGATCCGACCCGCGATGGTCTGGCTCGACGAACGCGCGATCACCACCTACGCCGACTATGCCGATCGCATGGGTCGGGAGTGGCTGCATCGCACGACCGGCAAGCCGATCGACACCATTCCGGTCGTCTATCGGCTCGACTGGTTGCGCCGCAACGATCCGGCGATTCTCGACGCCTGCGCCCGGGTGACGGATGTGCACGCCTTCTTGACGGGCCGCCTGACCGGGGAGGCCGCATCGACATGGTCGAGCGCAGATCCGTTCGGCATCTTCGACATCAACACGATGGATTGGTCGCACCCGATCCTCGACAGCGTCGGCGTGCGCCGCGACCAATTGCCGGCGCTTGTCAGGCCGGGCAGCCTGATCGGCCGGGTGAAGGCCGACAGCGGGACCGGTCTGGCGGCCGGCACGCCGGTGTTCGGCGCCGGGGGTGACGGCCAGTGCGCCGGTTTGGGCACCAACGCATTCCAGGACGGGACGGTCTATCTCAATCTCGGCACGGCGACCGTAACCGGGGTCTATTCCGCAACGCCCGCAATCGATCTCAACTGGCGCACGATGACCGGACCGACGGGAGATGGCTATTTCCTGGAAGCTCTCCAGAAGGCTGGTGCCTTCTTCGTCAACTGGGTGGTCGACAGCTTTGCCGGGGGGCGCGCCGACGCGCATGCCTTCGACCGATTGGAAGCCGAGGCGAGCGCTCTGCCGATCGGCTCGGACGGTGTCACGATGACTCCTCACATCGTCGGCGTCATGAACCCCGATTGGGACCCCTCGGCCCGTGCCGCGATCGTCGGGCTGTCGTCACATCATGGACGGGACCACATTTATCGCGCCGCGCTCGAGGCCCTCACCTGCGAAATCATGCGGGGAATTGCCGCCATGGGCAGGCAGGGCCTTTCACTTCAGCGGATTCGGGCGATCGGCGGCGGTGCCAACAGTCGCCTTTGGCTGCAGATGCTGGCCGACGCCACGCGATTGCCGATCGAGTTGAGCATGACCGTCGAGGCGTCGTCGCTCGGCGCTGGCATCGTCGCGGCTGTGGGCGCGGGCTGGTTTGCCGATTACCAGACATCGGCAAGCGCGATGACGACCATTTCGTCGGTGATCGAGCCGCGGCCGGAGCATTTCGCGAGCTGGGCGATGCTTTGCGAGCGGCAGGCCGGCATCTACGGCAACACGTCGAGCTATGGCATACGCTGACCGGATCGGCACGGCGCTTTCGGCCTCGCTTGGAGACACCACCGAGACGACACACTGCGCAGTTTGAGCGTCCGTGTTCCTCGCCGACGCAGCGCCGTCCATGGAAACGCCGAAAGCCGCAGTGGAGTTCGATCACGGCGCTCGAACGAACGGTTCAGTTTGCCGGAAGCTTGGACCTGAGGGAGGCCACATGCTCCCGCGTATGGTCGAAGGATTGGACGCCGGCGTCCGAGCCGAGGCCACTGGCGACCAGCGACGCAACGCCTTGCGCGAAGAGGATCGCTTCCTCGGTCTCCATCTTGTGGTGGAGTGCCGTGATGAAGCCCGCATCGAAAGCGTCGCCGCAGCCGGTCGTGTCGACGACGTCGATGTCGTAGGCCGGAACGTGCAGCGATCTCCCGTCGGCATCGGCGAAATAGGCGCCGTCGCCGCCCAGCGTGAAGACGCAGGTCTTTACGCCCCGATCGAAATAATAGCGCGCGCAATCCTCCGGCGTGGTGCGGCCCGACATGTCGCGCGCCTCTTCGATCGACGGCATGAAATAATCGATGAAGGGCAGCAGCGGTTCGACAAGATGCGCCGTCTCGGCGGATGCGGCGATGAGATCGAAGGTGACGATCGCGCCACGCCTCTTGGCTTCTTGCAACAGGATTACGCTGGCGGGACCATCGAGACGCTTCAAAAGCCCCGTGCCGCCGAGATGGACGATCGGTGCGTCGAAGACCTTCGGGTAATCGCTCGGGCTGACGTCGAAATGATCCGATGCGCCGCGCACGTGCAGTGCCGGCCTATCGCCATTGGGCCGCACGTTGAGGATCGTTGCCGAGGTCGGAACGTTCTGAAGCCGCTGCATGGCGGTGGTGTCGATGCCGAGCCGGTCCATTGCCGCGA
>JBBSUS010000144.1:0-6180 GCA_038234195.1 Hyphomicrobiales bacterium
CGCAGCGCCTCGCCTGCGGCCATGCCTGCGGAAACGGCGAGGTTCAGTGACCGGCCGCCGCCTTCCATGGGGATATTGACGCGCGCATCGGATAGACCGTGCACCGTCTCCGGAACGCCGGCGCTCTCACGACCGAAGAGCAGGATGTCGTCCGTGGCGAAGGCGAAGTCGGTGTAGCGTGTAGCGGCCCTGGTCGAGAACAGGACCAGTCGCCGGCCGGTCGTGTGCCGCGCGGCCTCGAACGCGTCGAAGTCCACGTGGCGCACGAGGCGTGACATCGCCAGATAGTCCATGCCGGCGCGTTTCAACGCCCGGTCGGAGAGGTCGAAGCCGGCCGGTTCGATGATCTCGACGGTCACGTCGAGACAGGCGCCGAGCCGCAGGATCGTGCCGGTGTTGCCGGCGATGTCCGGCTGGTAGAGAGCGATCGACAGCATTGTTCTCGCCTTGGGTCATGTCATGATCGAAGCGCACAGGCTTTCGACCGCAAAGACGCACCCAGGTCCGCATGGCCCGTCCGCGCGCCCGATTGACGCTCTGTCCGACATGGGATCGTTGCGCCGAACGCCTATATGCGATCCGGAACGTTTCCCGACCGTGTTCGCGATCGAACAGGGATCGCCGGCTCCGCGCCGACCCGCAACCTCGCAGATGAGCCTGAGTCTTTATGTTCGCCTTTTTCGAACGGATGGTCGATCCGTTTCCGCAATCGCCCGTCGCGGCGCCGCCGACCCGTTCGCTGGCGGCGTTCCTGTGGCACTTCGCGCGGCCGTATCGTCGGGCGTTGTTGGCGCTCGCCGTGATGACCGCTTCGATCTCGATCATCGAGGTGTCGCTCTTCGGCTTTCTGGGCGACATCGTGGACTGGTTCGGCGACGCCGATCGCACGACCTTCTGGGCCGATCGCGGCTGGCAGCTTTTCGGCCTTGCCGTCCTGATCCTGTTGGTTATGCCCGCGATCCAGCTGATCGACGGGCTCGTGAATTTCCAGGCGGTCTTCGGCAGCCTGCCGATGCGCTTTCGCTATACGATGCATCGCTGGCTGCTCGGTCATGCGATGAGTTTCTACCAGGACGAGTTTGCCGGCCGTGTCTCCCAGAAGCTGATGCAGACGGCGCTGGCGGTGCGCGAGACCATCGTCAAATCGATCGATGTCTTCCTCTATGTCGCGGTCTATTTCACCGGCATCATCGTGCTGGTCGTGGCGTCCGACTGGCGCATGGCGCTGCCCTTCGTCGGCTGGCTGGCGCTCTACGCGGTGATCCTTGTCATGTTCGTGCCGCGGCTCGACCGGGTGTCGGAGCGGCAGGCCGATGCGCGCGCCGAGATGACCGGACGCGTCGTCGACGCCTATTCCAACATCCAGACGGTGAAGCTCTTTGCGCACACCCAGCGCGAGGCGGCTTACGGGCGGGCCTCGATGAACCTGTTTCTGAAGCCGGTCTTCGGACAGGCGCGGCTGATCACCTTGTTCGTGGTGTCGCTCCAGACGATCAACTCGCTGCTCCTGGTCGGCGTCGCCGCGACGGGCATGCTCCTGTGGACGAACGCGATGATCTCGGTCGGCGCCATCGCCGCTTCGATCGGCCTCGTCCTGCGCATCCACGGTATGAGCCAGTGGATCATGTGGGAGGTCTCGGCGCTGTTCGAGAACATCGGCACGATCCGCGACGGCATGTCGACCTTCCGGATCCCGCACGCCGTCACCGACCGTGCCGATGCGCCGGCCCTTGCGGTGCCGAAGGGCGAGGTGCGGTTCGAAAACGTGACATTCCATTACGGCAAGGGCGGGGGAGTTCTCGAGAATTTCGATCTGACGGTGAAGCCGGGCGAGAAGATCGGTCTCGTCGGTCGCTCTGGGGCCGGCAAGTCGACCATCCTCAACCTCGTCCTGCGCTTCCACGACACCGAGGGCGGGCGGATCTCGATCGACGGCACCGACATCGCCACGGTGGCCCAGGAAACGCTGCGCAAGCAGATCGGCATGGTTACTCAGGACACCTCGCTCCTGCACCGCTCGATCCGCGACAACGTGCTTTATGGCCGTCCCGACGCGAGCGACGTCGATGTCGAACATGCGATCGCGACCGCAAAGGCCGATGACTTCATCGCCGAGCTCGTCGACCGCGACGGCCGCCGCGGCCTCGATGCGGAGGTCGGCGAGCGCGGCGTCAAGCTGTCCGGCGGCCAGCGCCAGCGGATCGCCATCGCACGGGTCATGCTGAAGGATGCGCCCATCCTGCTTCTGGACGAGGCGACCTCGGCGCTGGACTCTGAGGTCGAAGCCGCCATCGCCGGCAATCTCTACAGGCTTATGGAGGGCAAGACGGTCATCGCCGTCGCCCACCGCCTCTCCACCATCGCTGCGCTCGACCGCCTGGTGGTGCTCGACAAGGGCCGCATCGTCGAGGAAGGCACCCATGGCGAACTGGTTGAAGCCGGGGGCATTTATGCGTCGCTCTGGGCGCGCCAGTCGGGCGGTTTTCTGCTGGGCGACGACGGCGAAGCGGCTCCGGCTGACACGCTGAGGGCCGCCGAATGATGGACAATTTTCTCAAGCGATTCGAACACATCCTCGACCCGTTCGAGGACGAGGGCGAGCACCGCGAACACTTGGCGGTCAACCGCAGCGGCCATCTCGGCCGGCTGCCCGACGAAACCAACCGGTTCATCTGGCACTTCGCTAAGCAGGCGAAGGGGCCCCTCGTGGCGCTGCTGGTCATGGGCGGACTGACCGGCGGGATCGAGGCGGCGATGTACACGGGCGTCGGTTGGCTGATCGACGCGTTGTCGAAGTCTACGCCGGCGACATTGCTCGCCGATCATTTCTGGCTGATCCTCAGCTTGGCCTTCCTCACCCTGGTTGGCCGAGCGCTCGTGCTTTTCGCATCCTCCGTGCTGGAGGAGCAGATCATTTCGCCGAGCTTCTACAACCGCATTCGCTGGCAGAGCTACCGTCGGCTGATGGAGCAATCCTACACCTTCTTCCAGAATGATTTCGCCGGCCGGCTCGCTCAGAAGGTGCAGCAGGTGGGCGCGGCGACCGGCGACTTCGTCACCACCGTCCTTCAGACCTTCTGGTCTTTCGTCACCTTCATCGTCCTCACCGTGACCATCCTCGGCGCCATCGACTGGCGCATGGCTTTGGTTCTGGCGGTCTGGTCGCTCGGTTACATCTGGATCATCCGCAACCTGTTGCCGCGCATTCGCGAAAACGGCCGGGCGTCGGCGGAGGCGCGCTCGGTGGTCTCCGGCCGTGTCGTCGACAGCTTCACCAACATTCTGTCGGTCAAGCTGTTCGACACGAGCCGCCGCGAGGACGGCTTCGTCAAGGACGGCTTCAGCTACCTCGTGGAGACCACGCGGCGGACCACCCGCGCGCTGACGGAAGTGCGGACTGCGGTCGCCGTCCTCAACGGCTTCATGATGACCGGCGTCGGTGCCGTGGCGATCCTCGGCTGGCAAGCGGGCGCGGTGACCTCGGGCGGCGTCGCGACGGCCCTAGGCCTGGTCCTGCGGCTCAACCAGATGTCGGGCTGGATGATGTTCAACATTAACGGCCTGGTGCGCAATTACGGCACCATCCAGGACGCGGTCGCGACGGTGACCCGCATTCCGACCCTGATCGACAGCGCGGATGCGCAGCCGCTTCATGCGACGCGCGGAGAGATAGTCTACGAAACCGTCGGCTTTCACTACGGCAAGGGCAGCGGCGTGATCGAGGACCTGTCGCTGACCATCCGGCCCGGCGAGAAGGTCGGCCTCGTCGGCCGCTCTGGGGCCGGCAAGACGACCCTCGTCAACCTTCTCCTTCGACTCTACGATCTCGAAGCCGGACGTATCCTGATCGACGGCCAGGATATCGCGTCAGTCACGCAAACCAGCCTGCGCGGTGCGATCGGCGTCGTCACTCAGGACACCTCGCTGCTGCACCGCTCGATTCGCGAAAACATCTCTTATGGTCGCCCCGGCGCCGGCGAGGCGGAGATCATATCGGCTGCCGAATGGGCGAATGCCGAGGGTTTCATCCCTTCGCTGCGCGATCCAAAGGGCCGCTCCGGCTACGATGCCCATGTCGGCGAGCGCGGCATCAAGCTCTCCGGTGGCCAGCGCCAGCGCATCGCCATCGCCCGCGTGCTCCTGAAGGACGCGCCGATCCTCGTTCTCGACGAGGCGACCTCGGCACTGGATTCAGAGGTGGAGGCGGCGATCCAGGAAAACCTCACAAGGATGATGTCCGGAAAGACCGTGATCGCCATCGCCCATCGCCTGTCGACCATCGCCGCCATGGACCGGCTGATCGTCCTGGATGAGGGCCGCATCGTCGAAGAGGGAAGCCACGCCGACCTTGTTGCGGCCGGCGGCCTCTATGCCAGTCTCTGGGCGCGCCAGTCCGGCGGGTTCCTCTACACCGACGAAGTGAAGGCGGCGGCCGAGTAGGGCGATTGTTTGGAGGTTGTCCCTCGATCACTTCCTGCCATCGCGACACAACGCCCCTTGCGTCCACCTTGGAGCGGCTCCAGTCTGGACAAGCGCCAAGCTTCGCGCTTAGAACCGCGCCGAGACCCCTGCGCCGATTTTCGTGCGCGTTGCGCCAAGCTATCGCGCTCGGCTTGCCGCGCCGCGAAAAATCCGCGACAAGCGCACCGGGCAAGACCAGTCAAGGAGTGGCCGCCGCCGTGAGCGTCAACGATACCGTCGAGCATACAACAGAGCACACCGGCGGGACCTCCGATCCCAATCGCCGGGATTTTCTCTACATCGCGACCGGAGCGGTCGGCGCCATCGGTGCCGCCTCGCTCTTGTGGCCGTTCATCGATCAGATGAACCCCGATGCCGCGACGCTCGCCCTTGCACAGATCGACGTCGACATCAGCCAGGTGGCCGAAGGCCAGTCGATCACCGCCAAGTGGCGCGGCAAGCCGGTCGTCATTCGCCAGCGGACCGCGCTGGAAGTTCAGGATGCCAACGCCGTCGACGTGTCGCAGCTGAAGGATCCGATCGCCCGCAACGCCAATCTGCCAAGCGACGCGCCGGCGACCGACATCAACCGGTCTGCCAAGGACAAGGAAACCTGGCTCGTCATGGTCGAGGTCTGCACCCATCTCGGCTGCATCCCTCTCGGCGAGCAGGGCCCTTACAAGGGTTGGTTCTGCCCATGCCATGGTTCGATCTACGACACCGCCGGCCGCATCCGCGGCGGGCCGGCGCCTGAGAACATGGCGATCCCGCCCTTCGAGTTCACATCCGACACCACCGTCCGCATCGGTTGACCGGGGAGAGATTTAAAAGATGAGTGGTCAATCCTCTTATGTGCCGTCGACCGGCATCATGCGTTGGCTCGATGCCCGCCTGCCGCTGCCGCGGCTGGTCTACGACAGTTTCGTTTCCTATCCGGTGCCGCGGAACCTCAACTACGCCTATACCTTCGGCGGAATTCTCGCGATCTTCCTGATTTCGCAGATCCTGACGGGCGTCGTTCTGGCGATGCACTATGCCGCCAGCTCGGATATCGCCTTCGTCTCGGTCGAGAAGATCGTGCGCGACGTCAACTGGGGCTGGCTGCTGCGCTACATGCACGCCAACGGCGCTTCGTTCTTCTTCATCGCCGTCTACCTGCACATCTTCCGCGGCCTCTACTACGGCTCCTACAAACAGCCGCGCGAGGTCCTGTGGATCCTCGGCGTGATCATCTTCCTGCTGATGATGGCGACGGCGTTCATGGGCTACGTGTTGCCCTGGGGCCAGATGTCCTTCTGGGGCGCGACGGTCATCACCAGCTTCTTCACCGCCTTTCCATTGGTCGGCCAGTCGATCCAGCACCTGCTCCTCGGCGGGTTCGCCGTCGACAATCCGACACTGAACCGCTTCTTCTCACTGCATTACCTTCTGCCGTTCATGATCGCCGGCGTTGTCGTCCTGCATGTGTGGGCGCTGCACGTCGTCGGTCAGACCAACCCGACCGGCGTCGAGGTGAAGTCGTCGAAGGACACCGTTCCCTTCACGCCGCATGCGACGGTTAAGGACGGCTTCGCGATGGTCGTGTTCCTCGCGATTTTTGCCTACTTCGTCTTCTACATCCCGAACTTCCTGGGCCACGCCGACAACTACATCGAGGCGAACCCGCTGAAGACGCCAGCTCACATCGTGCCGGAATGGTACTTCCTGCCGTTCTACGCG
>JBBSUS010000145.1:0-6158 GCA_038234195.1 Hyphomicrobiales bacterium
GATCGCGGTGGCGGCGGGTACGGCGGTGGCGGTGATCAGGGCGGCCGTGGCGGCGGTGACCGCGGCAACTCTGGCGGCGGCGGTGGACGTTCGTCGGCCAATGATTTCGACGACGACATCCCCTTCTGATCGGGCTTCTCTGATCCTGGGGCGTCGCTCCGCGGGGCCGGTCAGGCTCCGCTCGGTTCCGGAGCGGACATTTCATCAGCGGCGTCCCGAAGCCATTCGTGTCCTGCCTTCGACTGCACCTCAACATAGACCTTACGCACGATCGGGAATTCGTCGCGAACGGCGGATTCGATTTCGCTGACGATCGTTTCGATGCGCTGCGAGACGACGCCGTCGCGGAAGTCGAGGCTCATGGTCAGGAGAACGTCGCTCGGGCCCAGATGCAGCGTGCGCAATTCGTTGATGGCGATCACCTCGCGCCGATCCTTGATGTTTTCACGCACGAAACCTTCAAGTTCGGGGCCGGCGGCTTCGCCGATCAGCAGCCCCTTGACCTCGATGGCGAGCAGAATCGCGACGATGCCGAGAAGCACACCGATGACGATCGAGCCAATCGCGTCGAACATGTGGATGCCTGTCGCCCATGACAGGCTGATTCCGATTCCGGCGATGACGACACCGATACAAGCCGCCGAATCCTCGAACAGCACCACGAATATCGACGGATCCTTCATATCGGAGAAGTCCTGGATCCATCCGTTCCCACGCCGGCTCTTGTTGAACTCCTTGAAGGCGACCGACCAAGAATAGCCTTCGAAGCAAAACGAGAGGAACAGGACGACGAGCGCGATGATCGGTGACTCGATCGCTGATTCTTCGTTGGCGAGCAGTTTCTCGATGCCTTCGAACATCGAGAAGCCCGAGCCCAGGGCGAAGATGAAGATCGCCACCATGAACGACCAGAAATAAATCTCGGCGCTATATCCGAAGGGGTGCTTTGCGTCGGCGGGTTTCTTGGCGCGGGCGAGACCGATCAGCAAAAAGCCCTGATTGGCCGTATCGATGATCGAGTGGATGCCTTCCGCCAGCATCGAGGAAGAGCCCGTGAACAATGCCGCGCCGAGCTTGGTGACGGCGATGGCGAGATTTGCGACCATCGCGGCAATGACCGTTTTCTTGCCGCTGTCCGCTGACGAATCGCTTTCAGCCTTCGCGCTCTGTGCCGCCCGCTGGCGTCGTTTCGATCCTGCCATGTTCCGTCTCCGCCCGCTCGCCATCCCGCCTCCATCTAGCCCGGGGGGTTCGGAAGGAAACGATTGACTGCTCGCGCCTTGGCGCGAAGCCGTTACCCGGGCAACGAAGCGCCGGTGGTCGAAATGAGCGCCGCTGCCCCGTCGGCGACGAACTGCACGGCGAGTGCCGCGAGAAGCACTCCGAGAAGTCGCGAAATCACCGCGCGTCCGGTTTTGCCGAGCAACCTGTCGACCCGGTGGGCGAGCGACAGAAATCCAAAGGTAACGAGGAGTCCGGCAAACACCACGAGAAGCAGGCCAGCCTGGCCGGCAGCGCTGGGCAGCGTGCCGGAGAGCAGGATGACGGCCGAGATCGCGCCGGGGCCAGCGATCAGTGGGATCGCTAACGGGAAGGCGGCGACATCAGGCTCGTCGGGATCGTCGACGGCCCGGCTCGCGCTGCGCTCATGCCGCTCCTTGCGCTTTTCGAAGACCAGCTCGAAGCCGATCCAGAAGAGAAACAGGCCGCCTGCGACGCGAAAGGCGCCGAGGGTGATGCCGAGCCCTTCAAGGAGCGCCAGACCTGCGAGCCCGAAGGTGGCAAGGATGACGAAGGCGATGAGGCACGCCTTGAAGGCGATGGCGCGCCGCTGGGCGGCGGTTGCGCCGGGCGTCACGGCGAGAAACAGCGGAACGAGCCCAAGAGGGTCGATGATGACGAAGAGCGTGACGAAGCCGTTGAGCAGGATGTCGAACATGGGGGCCTGTGGCTTTCGCGTCGGTTACAGTGCTGGAAATCTTGGCGCGCTGGACGACGGCTGCCAGGCATCGAGGGCTTAGCGCAGACGGGCCGACACCCGTGGAGTGTCGCGTCGCGCCAGCATCTCGCAATGGCGGATCCATAACCATTCCAAGAGCGGCTTGGCGATTCGCTCCGCGCAGAGTCATTAAAGGCGAAAATCGACGCAATGTTACAAATGCGGGCGCCGATACCGCAGGTTTCTTTCGATTCTTTCGCAAGCTGTTGATTTGGTTGCATTCCGTCGTGCAACGCCGATCGTGCTAAGTTTGCCCTTGCGGCCTCAAACGCGCTATAGCCTATCGGGAATTCACCATCCGATCAGGACTTCAGCTTGGCCGAAGACGACATCTCGCCGCCGCCGCCGTCAGGACCTACGGGGCCGACCGGACCCACGGGCCATAGCGGCATCGATTCCATCTCGATCATCGAGGAGATGCAGCGCAGCTATCTCGATTACGCCATGAGCGTCATCGTCAGCCGCGCGCTACCAGACGTGCGTGACGGCCTGAAGCCGGTGCATCGGCGCATCCTCTACGCCATGCATGGCATGGGCCTCTTCCACAATCGCTCCTACCGCAAATCTGCCGGTGTGGTCGGCGAGGTCATGGGTAAGTTCCATCCGCATGGCGACTCCTCGATCTATGACGCCCTCGTGCGCATGGCGCAGGATTGGTCGCTGCGAGCACCGCTGATTGACGGGCAGGGGAATTTCGGTTCGATCGACGGCGATTCGCCGGCGGCCATGCGCTACACCGAGTGCAAGCTCGAAAAGGTCGCGGACTCGCTGCTGGAGGACATCGACAAGGAAACCGTCGATTTCCAGGACAATTACGATGGTCGCGAGCGAGAGCCGGTGGTGCTGCCAGCTCGCATGCCGAATCTGCTCATCAACGGTTCGGGCGGCATCGCCGTCGGCATGGCGACGAACATCCCGCCGCACAATCTGGGCGAGATCGTCGACGGCACCATCGCGATGATCGACAATCCGGCGATCTCGCTGGAAGAGCTCATGGAGATCATCCCCGGGCCGGACTTCCCTACGGGCGCGATCGTTCTCGGCCGGGCCGGAATCTACTCCGCCTACTCGACCGGTCGCGGATCGATCCTGATGCGCGGCAAGGTCCATACCGAGCCGATGCGCAACGATCGTGAGCAGATCGTCATCACCGAGGTGCCGTACCAGGTCAACAAGGCAACGATGATCGAGAAGATGGCCGACCTGGTGCGCGAGAAGCGCATCGAGGGCATCTCCGACCTGCGCGACGAGAGCGATCGCGAGGGCTACCGCGTCGTCATCGAATTGAAGCGGGACGCGTCCGCCGACGTCATCCTCAACCAGCTCTACCGCTTTACGCCTCTGCAAACCTCCTTCGGCGCCAACATGGTGGCGCTGAACGGTGGCAAGCCCGAGCAACTGGCGCTGATGGACATCCTGTCGGCCTTCATCTCCTTCCGTGAGGAGGTGATCAACCGCCGCACCAAGTATCTCCTCCGCAAGGCTCGCGAGCGGGCTCACGTGCTGGTCGGTCTGGCCATTGCAGTTGCCAATATAGACGAGGTCATCACGCTGATCCGGGCTGCGCCCGATCCGGCGACCGCCCGCGAGCAATTGATGACGCGAGAGTGGGATGCCAAGGACGTGGCGCCGCTGGTGCGGTTGATCGACGATCCGCGACACCGCATTTCCGAGGCCGGCACCTATCGCCTGTCGGAAGCGCAGGCCCGCGCAATTCTCGACTTGCGCCTGCAGCGCCTTACCGCGCTCGGACGGGACGAGATTGGCGACGAACTCGGCAAGCTCGGCGACGAGATCAAGGACTACCTGGAGATCCTGTCGTCGCGTGTCCGCGTTCGCGAGATCATCAAGGAAGAACTCATCGCCGTGCGCGACGAGTTCGCGACGCCGCGTCGCACGGAATTGACCGACGGCGCCGCCGATATGGACGACGAGGACCTGATTCCGCGTGAGGATATGGTCGTCACCGTGAGCCATGGCGGCTATATCAAGCGCGTGCCGCTTGCCACCTACCGGGCGCAGCGCCGTGGCGGCAAGGGTCGCTCGGGCATGTCGCTCAAGAACGACGAAGATTCCGTGACGCGGCTGTTCGTCGCCAACACCCACACGCCGGTGCTGTTCTTCTCCTCGCGCGGCATCGTCTACAAGGAAAAGGTCTGGCGCCTTCCGCTGGCGAGCCCGCAATCTCGCGGCAAGGCGCTGATCAACATGCTGCCGCTGGAAAAGGGCGAGCGGATCACCTCGATCCTGCCGCTGCCCAGCGAGGAGGAAGCCGCCGAGCGGCTGAACGTGATGTTCGCCACGACCCGCGGTACTGTTCGACGCAACAAGCTGTCGGACTTCACCCAGGTAAACCGCAACGGCAAGATCGCCATGAAGCTCGAGGATGAGGGCGACGAGATCCTTGCGGTGGCAACGTGCTCGGAGGACGATGACGTCCTGCTCGTCGCGTCGTCGGGCCAGTGCATCCGCTTTCCGACCACTGACGTGCGCGTCTTTGCCGGTCGCAATTCGGTCGGTGTCCGCGGCATTTCGATGAGTTCGGACGACAAGCTGATCTCGATGGCGATCCTGCGCCACGTGGATGCGACGCCGTCCGAGCGCTCGACCTACATCAAGATGAGCCGGGCCACCGAGGGCGAGGCGGGCGTCGATGGGACGTCCGACGAGGAGGGCGTCGAGGACGTAAGGATCGATTCGGAGCGCTACGGATACCTGAGCGCCCACGAAGAGTTCGTGCTGACTGTCAGCGAGTTCGGCTACGGCAAGCGCTCCTCGTCCTATGACTTCCGGACCTCAGGCCGCGGCGGCAAGGGCATCCGGGCGACCGATGTCAACCGGATGAACGAAATCGGCCAGCTGGTCTCGGGCTTCCCTGTGGAGCCGGGCGACGAGATTCTGCTGGTAACGGATCGCGGCCAGTTGATCCGCGTTCCTGTCGGTGGCATCCGCACCGCAGGCCGTGCGACACGGGGCGTCACCATCTTCCGCACCGCCGAGGGCGAGCGAGTGGTCTCCGTCGAACGCATTCCAGATCAGGGCGAGGACGAGGCGGGTGAGGCTGAAGCCACCACTACCGACGGCGTACCCATGGGCTCGACGGTGGACGACGGAGCGGTTGGTCCTGCGGATCCAACTTCATCGGGCGGCGAGACCAGCGGGCCGGATGGGTCATCGCTTGATGAGCCCGGAGCCGCCGACAACGATCCCGCGGACGACACCGAAGAGGACCCGAGCGCCTAACAGCGAAGTGAACAGGGTTCAGATCGGGCTCGGCGCAGACGCATGAAGCGAGTGCAGAGCCGTTGCCGGACCATCGCACTTGGCCGGGTTTCCCAGCATCGAACGCATGAACCAGTAGAGTCGCCCAAAAGAAAAGCCGCCGTGAAAAATCACGACGGCTTTTTATCTTTAAATGATATTTTTACGGCAGAATGTCTTGTGGGAATTTTGCCGATTTCAGACCGCGAATTCTATCGAGCGCTCAACGCATCGTCCCGCGAATTCTATCGAGCGCTCAACGCATCGTCCGGTTTGCACGAACCGTCGCCTTAACGCGGGCACTCTGTGTGTCATTGTGGATCGTGACGGCCGTCGCGGTAGCCAGAGTGACGATCATGGCCATGGAAAGTGCAAAAATCAGCATCGACGATCTCCGTTCGTTGACTGATTAACCGACGAAATTGGAAATCGTTCCTCGCCTTCGCGAGCGACAAGCGGCATTGCGATCACATTCTTCGTGAGGACGTTACGGAGCGCGAGCAAGGCGCGGGCAGCAGACTTTCATGGCGTTCGCGAAATCACCGGAGTTCGGCGTAAATCGTGCGGGGACCAGGTGCTGGCTAGAAGATCGAGTGCACGCATGAAAAAGTGGGATCCGGCCAAGGGACGGCCGCCTAAGCTGCACATCCGTGCGGCGATGCCGATCTGAAAATTTTCGAGTTTTCCAATCTTTGAAGGATTCGCCATGACCATCGCTTTCTACCCCGGATCCTTCGATCCACTGACGCTGGGACACCTCGATATCCTGGAGAAGGCGATGGTGCTCTTTGACGAGGTCGTCGTGGGGATCGGATTGCATCCCTCCAAGAAAGGGATGTTCTCTTTCGAGGAGCGTCAGTCGTTGATCCAGGTCTGCGTCGAGGAGAAAAACAGTGAA
>JBBSUS010000146.1:0-6154 GCA_038234195.1 Hyphomicrobiales bacterium
AACCAGCCATTGATGGTGGCCCTGTCCCGGCAGGCGCTCGGGCTCCCGCAGAATGCTGCTTTCTCCGAACGAGTCGTCGTCGTCGAAGGCGACCTGCTGGCCGGCCGGCCGGCGCGCGATAATCTGGGCCTTAGCGACGGGGCGCTCGACCATGTGCTCACCAATCCGCCGTTCCATCCTCACGGCCATCGCCCGTCTCCCGATCCCCTGCGGGCCGCTGCCCTGACCGCGATCGGCCCGGATTTTCTGGCTCGCTGGGTCGCGGCGTCCTTAGCGCTCCTGCGTCACGGTGGCAGCTTCGCCGCGATCCTGCGCACCGACGCAGTGCCCGCTGCGCTCGGCGCCTGCGACGGCCGGCTCGGCGCGATGCGTCTCGTGCCCGTCCACACGCGCTCCGGTGAGCCGGCGAGCCGCGTGCTCATGCTGGCGACGAAAGGGTCGCGTGCACCCTTTCGGCTCCTGCCGGGGATCGTCCTGCGCGACGAGGGTAACCGACCGACCGACCTCCTGAAGGCGATCGAATCCGGTGAAGCGGAACTGCCGCCGCGCTGATGGAGCCCCGCTGACCTGAAGGGCTCCGTCCCGGCTCGCGACGTCTGGCGCGTTGCGAAACAGCGCGCGCTCCTTACATCCGGGGCGACCTATCCTTCGATAAAGGCGTGCCCCGGTGTCCAATCCCTTCAAAAGACTCGTCCCGAAGCGCTTTCGCAAGGAAGTGACGACGATCCCCGTCGTGCGCCTGTCAGGCACGATCATGGCGTCGGGAAGTGCCTTCCGGCCTGGGCTGTCGATCGCCACCGCAGCGCCGCTGCTGGAAAAGGCCTTCGAGACCAAGTCCGCTCCGGCGGTCGCCATCGTCGTCAATTCGCCAGGCGGCTCGCCCGTCCAATCGCGGCTGATCTACCAGCGCATCCGTGATCTGGCGGCCGAGACCAACAAGCAGGTGCTGGTCTTCGTCGAGGACGTCGCGGCCTCGGGTGGCTACATGATCGCCTGTGCCGGCGACGAGATCGTCGCCGACCCGTCCTCGATCGTCGGCTCGATCGGCGTCGTGTCGGGCTCCTTCGGCTTCGTCGAGGCGATCGCCAAGCTCGGCATCGAGCGGCGCGTCCACACGGCGGGCCAGAACAAGGCGACGCTCGATCCCTTCAAGCCCGAGCGCGCCGAGGATGTCGAGCATCTCAAATCCCTCCAGCTGGAGGTCCACAAGACCTTCATCGACCTCGTCAAGGACAGCCGCGGCAGCAAGCTCGTCCAGCACGACGACCTGTTCACCGGCCTGTTCTGGTCTGGCCTTCGCGGCAAGGAACTCGGCCTCGTCGATCATCTCGGCGATCTGCGCGGCACGTTGCGCGCGCGCTTCGGCAAGACCGTGAAATTCGAGCTGGTCCAGGCCAAGCGCAGCCTGTTCGGCCGCAAGCAGCCCGGCGTTTCGATGGATCTCGCCGGCAGTCTTGCCAGTATCGGCGCAAGTGCCGTCGATGAACTCGTGGCCATCGGCGAGGAGCGCGCGCTCTGGGCACGCTACGGCCTTTGAGGCAAAGCGTCGCGCCGCCACCCGGAACCCGACGGGGCGATGCGACTTTTTATTGCGACCCGACGCGCCAAGGCGCATAAGAGGTGACTGTGATCGGAGCGATGGTCGAACACATGCCGCAGTTATTCTTGTTGGGCCTCGTCGGGGCCGCCGCACTTTTCGGCTACAAGCAGATGAAGCGCGATGCCGATCACGTCTCGCAGCGCAATCGGCGCACCGAGGCCGAAATCAAGACTGGCGCGCAGGGCACGCTGGTGCGCGGCGCTGACGGCGTCTATCGCATTCAGAAAGACTAATTCGGTCGAGCCTTTGAAAGGCTTCAGCGGTCCTGCACCGCTCCTTCTGCGAAAGATTACCGCTGAATTGGCCGCTTCTATGAGCGCGCGGCCCGATTTGCCGAAATCTGCGGCATGCTGGTCTCGATCCAGTCTGCAAGGCCCTTGACCCGGCCGGCGGCTTCCAGCCCGAGCGGCGTCAGGCGATATTCCACCCTCGGCGGTACGACCTCATAGGCAATCCGTTCCACCAAGCCGTCCCCTTCTAGCCATTGCAGGGTCTGGGCCAGCATCCGCTCGCTGACACCGCCGATGCGGCGGCGCAATGCGCTGAAACGATGGGTTCCGGTCTCCAGGACGATCAGGATCAGAACGCCCCAGCGGCTCGTGACATGTTTCAAGACCTCGCGCGAGGGACACGCGGCGCTGAGAAGGTCGCCCCGTCGAACCTGCTCGGAGAGGGTCGGGCTGGTGGCGACGTCGTGATCGGCGAAGTTTTTCATACTTACAGAAAGGTACGTACTTACTAAAAATAATCAACCGTCTTACGTGGTCGATGTCACCATTGAACGAGGATCATGTTCATGACCATTGCCATCACCGGTGCCACGGGCCAACTCGGCCAGCTCGTCATCGAAGCGCTGAAGAAGACGATCGCAAGCGACGAGATCGTCGCCTTGGCCCGCTCGCCGCACAAGGCTTCCGGGCTTGGCGTTGCGGTTCGTGCTGCCGATTACGACGATCCCGGAAGCCTGCGGGTCGCCTTCGCTGGCGTCGACACCCTGCTTCTCATCTCGTCGAATGAGGTCGGTCGGCGGGTCCCCCAGCATCGCAATGCGATCGAGGCGGCCAAGGCCGCCGGGGTCAGGGGCATCGCCTATACCAGCGTCCTGCACGCCGACACCTCGCCGCTCGGGCTTGCCGACGAGCACCGCCAGACCGAAGCGCTTCTGGCCGCGTCCGGCCTCCAGATCACGCTTCTGCGCAATGGCTGGTACACCGAAAACTACACCGGTTCGATCGGCGCGGCCCTGGCAAACGGCGCTTTCGTCGGCAGTGCCGGCGACGGCCGGATTTCGTCCGCGGCGCGCGCCGACTATGCCGAAGCGGCGGCCGTCGTTCTCGCCGAACCCGCGCACGCCGGCAAAACCTTCGAGCTGGCTGGCGACGACGCCTACACGCTCGCCGACCTCGCCGCCGAGATATCCCGTCAGAGCGGCAAGACCATTGCCTACCGCGACCTGCCGGAGGGCCAGTATTCGGCGATCCTCCTTGAGATCGGTCTGCCGCAAGCCGTCGCAGAGATGATCGCAAGCTCCGACATCTCCGCATCCAGAGGCGCGCTCGCTGCGCAGGAGAAGGACCTGTCGCGACTGATCGGTCGTGCGACGACCCCGATGAAGGCGACGGTCGCGGACGCGCTTGCCGAGCTTGGCTGATGGCGTTCGCAGCTCTCGAGGCTCATGACCACACCAAGCCGGCTTGACCCTTTCGGGTCGGCCGTGGCACCTGCGGCGGCAGTTCGATGCTGCCGCCGCAGCGCTTTCCGGAAGTCCCGCCTCATGTCCGACATCGCACCCCACATGGATCCCCGCCGCTCGTTCCAGGCGCTGATCCTGACGCTGCATCGCTACTGGGCCGACTATGGTTGCGTCGTGCTCCAGCCGTACGACATGGAGGTCGGCGCCGGCACTTTTCATCCTGCGACGACCCTTCGCGCGTTGGGCCCCAAGCCCTGGAACGCCGCCTATGTCCAGCCGTCGCGCCGGCCCAAGGACGGCCGCTACGGCGAAAACCCCAACCGGCTGCAGCATTACTACCAGTATCAGGTGATCCTGAAGCCCAATCCCTCGAACCTGCAGGAGCTCTACCTCGGCTCGCTGCGCGCCATCGGCATCGATCCGTTGCTGCACGACATCCGCTTCGTCGAGGACGACTGGGAGAGCCCGACGCTCGGCGCCTGGGGCCTCGGCTGGGAGTGCTGGTGCGATGGCATGGAGGTGTCGCAGTTCACCTATTTCCAGCAGGTCTGCGGCATCGAATGCGCGCCCGTCGCCGGCGAACTGACCTACGGCCTCGAGCGCCTGGCGATGTATGTCCAGAACGTCGACAACGTCTACGACCTCAACTTCAACGGCCGCGAGGGGCCCGAGAAGGTCAGCTATGGCGATGTCTTCCTGCAGGCCGAGCAGGAGTATTCGCGCTACAATTTCGAATTCGCCGACACCGACATCCTGCACCGACATTTCGACGACGCTGAGAAGCAGTGCGCCGATATCCTGGCCGCCGGAGCACCGAGCGAAGGATCGCAGCTTCATCGCTGCGTCCTGCCCGCCTACGACCAGTGCATCAAGGCCAGCCACGCCTTCAACCTTCTCGACGCCCGCGGCGTGATCTCCGTCACCGAGCGCCAGAGCTACATCCTGCGGGTGCGCAACTTGTCCAAGGCCTGCGGCGAGGCGTTCCTGCTGACCGAAGCGGGTGGCGCCTAGCGGCGGTCGCGGTCTGAAACGGCATTTCCCTTTTCGGCGCTCACACTTATGTTAGCGCCGATGGTTTGCGCCCGGCGGGGGCGAAGAGCCGCCGACGGAGGATTAGGCCATGGAATGGCGCGGACGCAGGCAATCGCAGAATATCGAGGACCGGCGCGGATCGGGCGGCGGCTTCGGCGGCGGCGGTGGCTTGCGCCTTCCGGTGCGCGCCGGCGGTGGCGGTACGATCGGCATCATCATCGTCGCGCTGGTTCTGTGGCTCGGCTTCGGCATCAACCCGTTGCAATTGCTGGGCATGGTCAACGGTGGCGGCGGTTCCTCCCAGACGACGCAGACCGCATCGGGACCCGGCGTTTCAGGCACCTCGGACACGACGGACGATTTCGTCGCGACCGTCCTCGCCGATACCGAGGACGTCTGGACAAAACGCTTCAAGGATGCCGGCCAGAGCTATCCGCCGCCGACGCTCGTCCTGTTCAACGGCCGGGTGCAGTCGGCCTGCGGCGGCGCCAGCGCGGCGTCCGGCCCGTTCTACTGCCCGAACGACCGCAAGCTCTATCTCGATCTCAGTTTCTTCGACCAGTTGAAGCAGCAGCTGAACGCGCCGGGCGACTTCGCCCAGGCGTACGTCATCGCCCATGAGGTCGGCCACCACATCCAGAACCTCAACGGTTTGCTGCCGAAGTTCAACAAGGCCCGCGCCGGCATGGGCGAGGCCGACGCCAACGCGCTTTCGGTCAAGGTCGAACTCCAGGCCGACTGCTATGCCGGGCTTTGGGCCCACGACACCCAGAGCGCCGGCTATATCGAGCCGGGCGACATCGACGAAGCATTGAACGCCGCCCAGCAGATCGGCGACGACACGCTGCAGAAGGAAAGCCAGGGCGTCGTCGTTCCCGACAGCTTCACCCACGGCACGTCGGCCCAGCGCCAGAAATGGTTCAAGACGGGCTTCGACACCGGCGATTTCGGCGCCTGCGACACGATCAAGGGCGAGATCTGAGGTCGGCACTTCGTGACGTTCGGCGTGTCTTGCATTCACGCTGGGGGCGTGGTGCAACGCGACCGAACTTGGTCAATGTGAAATCTCAAAATGCCCGATCTTCTGCTCGAACTTCGTTCCGAGGAAATTCCGGCCCGCATGCAGCGCAAGGCGGCGGGCGACCTCAAGAAGCTCGTCACGGACGCGCTGGTCGAGGCGGGGCTCACCTATGAGGGCGCCCGCGAATACTGGACGCCGCGGCGGCTGACGCTCGACGTGCGCGGCGTCGACGCCCGCTCGCGCGACACCGCCGAAGAGCGGAAAGGGCCGCGCACCGATGCGCCGCAAAAGGCGATCGAGGGGTTTTTGCGCGGGGCAGGGCTGGGCTCGGTCGACGAGGCCGAGACCCGCAGCGACCCGAAGAAGGGTGACTTCTACGTCGCCGTGATCAGGAAGCCCGGCCGTGCGGCCGAAGCGATCGTCGCCGAGGCGATGCCGAGGATCATCCGCGAGTTTCCCTGGCCGAAGGCGATGCGCTGGGGCGCGGCGTCGGCCGAGCCGGGCTCGCTGCGCTGGGTGCGCCCGCTGCAGTCGATCCTCTGCACCTTCGGCCCCGAGACCGCGGAGCCGGTGATCGTGGATTTCGAAGTGGGCGGGGTCCGCTCGGGCAACGTCACCAGCGGCCACCGTTTTCATGCGCCGGAGCCGTTCAAGGTTCGCCGATTCGACGACTATGCCGAGAAGCTGGAGAAGGCCAAGGTCGTCCTCGACGCCGAGCGTCGCAAGGAGATCATCCGCCATGACGCCGAGAACCTCGCCTTTGCCAAGGGACTGGAAGTCGTGCCGGACGAGGGCCTGCTGGAGGAGG
>JBBSUS010000147.1:0-6154 GCA_038234195.1 Hyphomicrobiales bacterium
AGCATGGCCAATCTTCAGCTCGACGTCCTTGACCTGTATCTGATCCACTGGCCCGTTCAGTCGGGGGATCGCTACGTCGACACATGGAAAGCCTTGGTGAAACTGAAGCAGGAGGGCCGCGTCCGGGCGATCGGTGTTTCCAATTTCATGGAGGAGCATCTGGATCGCATCGTCGAGAGCACGGGCGTCAAGCCGGTGCTCAACCAGATCGAGGTTCATCCGACCTTTCAGCAACTTGACATGCGCGCCATACACCGACGCATGGGCATCGCCACGGAAGCCTGGAGCCCGCTCGGGCAGGGCGATGCGTCGAACAGTTCGGTGCTGAAGGCGATTGGCGAGAAGCACGGCAAGTCGAGCGTGCAGGTGGCGATCCGCTGGCACATCGAGTCCGGGACCATCGCAATTCCAAAATCGGCCAATCCGAAGCATATCGAGAGCAATTTCGACGTGTTCGACTTTCGGCTGGACGATGAGGACATGCGGAAAATCGCAAGCCTCGACGACGCCGATGGCCGCGTCGGTCCTAATCCTGAAAGCTTCCCGGGCTGATCCGATCGCCGCGATCAAAACGGCTTCTGGCCCACGGCAGACGATCCGTCCGGCGTCACCAATGACGAGGGACCTACGCACGATGTAGGGGCCATAGGCCGGAGACGGGCAGTCTGCCAGGGCGGCTCGCCGACAGTGAACGCCTCGATCGCCTCATTGCCGCCGTCAGGCCAAAGCCAGCTTGGCGACCTAGCGTCGGCGAACGGTGGGCTCGAGTTGCACACCCTTCGCTGATCGTCTTGGAGGAACGGGCATGACCCTATTCAGTCGCAGGCCGCATCGTCTGGAAGACCCGATACTGATCGAGGCTGCCGTGCGGACGCTTCACAAAGAGGGGTTTGAACGCCACGACATAGAAGAGGCCCTCATTCGCACCGCGCCGGTCGACCTCGATATTCTGGCTCAGTGTCTGGCGCGCGTGTTGCGCGGCGCCATCGAAACAATGGACGACCGGAGAAAAGACGACCGATCCGCCCGAGGCCCAGCATCGTCCCCCTCGGTTCAGGGTGATACCGGTAGCCCCGTCCAAAGGGCTGCATAAGGCGGCAGCAACGGGGAGTTTAACGGCCCGTCCAACAGAGGCTCGCCTACCGCTGTCCACTTCAGGGTCGCGCATTCCACATCAGCAGCGTAAGATATTTGGATCGAGAGCCGGACCGCTAACGGAACGGTAACCGCCGGCGCTTAAACCAGTCTGGCACGGCGTCATCGCCGCCCGCCCGGCAAAGGTTTTGCGTTCCGGGTTGCGGCGGCCGACCGGGCGAGACCGCGCCCGTTCCCTGAACGCGCGCGGTTCTGCGTTTGTTGCCGACCGCCCGTGACTCTCCAACTGCCCTGCATAATGTGCGTTTCTAATCTGCTGCGTTTCTCAGCCTGGCGAACTCAGGCTGCAATGGGCAGCATTCCATGCACGTCCCGCTCACGGAACGGCTTGGCGAGTTGGGGCACCGAGTCAAAAGATGGCGGCAGCCATTCCAGGCAACTGGAAACGAAGCAGAACGGTGTTCCACGGCTCATCAAATGGCGCGCCAGGGGCAGCGACGTCTCGCCCGCTCGACCGACGGCGATATCCAGCAATGCGAAGTCGATCTCGCCCTTCAGCGCATCTGTCGCCTGTTCCAGGTTCATGGCATGGACGATCTCAGCGTCCACCATGTCCCCAACAATGTCGGCAAGATCGATTGCGATGATCGGCTCGTCTTCTAAAATCAATATTCTCATCACGAAGCCCTTCTATTCGAAGGTATCAATGTCGACAGCCGGCTAAAAGTTGCGTTGCAGCAGAAAAACATGACTCTGCTTCCGAAGGCGTCAACGTGCATAACGTCGCACGTCCATCGGTGAAGCGAGATCGGCGGCAGGCAGGACGGGGCGTCAGGCAGACATCTCGTCATCCCCGGCGTCCGAACCGTTTTCGGAACCGGGATCGGCTGGAGCCGGGATCGGCAGGCGGCCGTTCAAGCGCTTCATCAGCTCCGCGGCGACCTTGTCCGATGGCATCGGACGGCCGAAATAGAAGCCCTGCAGCTGATTGCAGCGTAGCTGGCGCATAAGGTTGACCTGCGCCTCCGTTTCGATCCCCTCTGCCGTCACCTTCATCTTCATCTGGTGCGCCATGGCGACGATGGTCTCGACGATTTGCGGCACGTTAGGTTCGCCCTGGGCGAGGGCGAGCATGAAGGACTGATCGATCTTCAGCTTGTCGAAGGGGAAGCGCCAGAGATAGCCGAGCGAGGAATAACCGGTGCCGAAGTCGTCCATGTCGATCGAGATGCCGAGCGTTTTCAGTTGACGTAATTGCTCGATGACGTGTTCGGAGCGCTCCATCAGCAGCGACTCGACGATCTCCACTTCCAGACGACGCCCGTCGATTTCGGCATTGCGGAGCGCCTCCTTGACGATATCGACGAGATCGCCATCGCTGAACTGGACGATGCTGAGATTGACCGAGACGAAGAGATCATCCGGCCATTCGGCGATCTGGCGGGTCGCTTCGCGAATGACGAACGTGCCGATGGCCTTGATGTAGCCGCGCTCTTCGGCGATCGGCACGAACACCGATGGCGGAATATGCCCACCCGCACCGTCGCGCATGCGCACCAGTGCCTCAAAGCCGAGGAGGCGATGGTCGCTCCCATCGACGATCGGCTGGTAGAACAGCTCGAACGCATTGTCGGCGATCGCTGTGCGCAGCAGCGCCTCGACCTCGCGGCGCCGATGCAGCGCCTCGTCCATCGCGGGATCGAAGAACACCACGTCGCGGCCCTTCTCGACCTTGTGCTGGACGTGGGCGATTTCAGCGTGCTTGACGAGCTCGGAATGGGTGCGTCCATCCTTCGGCATCATGGCGCAGCCGATGGAGACCCGAGGCGTGACCAATTCGCCGGCCAATTCGATGGGCTCGGCGACGGCTTGGGCGATGAGGCGCGCCAAGTTCACCATGTCGCCTTCCGACCCGACGCGGCGACGCAGGACCGCGAAATCGTCGGGGCCGATCCTGGCGACGAGATCGCTCTTTTCGACGAGGGAGGAAAGGCGGCTGGCGATGACCTTGAGGAGTTCGTCACCGACCGCCTGACCGAAGCGGTCATTGGCCTCCGCCATCTCGTCGACGTCGATGAAGAGATAGGCCATATGCTCTCGCGTCGCCCGCGATGTGCTTAAGGTCTTGTCGGTCTCTTCGACCATACGACGCCGATTCAACAGCCGCGTGAGCGGGTCGTGATTGGCGAGGAACCGGATGTGGTCGTCGGCTTCGGCAATCTTGTGCTTGCGCCGCATATAGATCAGCAGCGGCACGCCGGTCGCGATCAAAAGGACCATCAGCAACGACAGCGAGGCTTTTGCAAGGGTTGTGGCAAAGGCACTCTGCGAAGCGATCGTGTCGGAGGAAATCAGAACATAGCCGATCGTCACGCCGTCACGCACCAGTGGCGTGATGACCTTGGGGTGGTCGGTCGATACGGCTTCGACCACCTGCCAGTCACCAGTTCGCTCTAGAACTGAGGCCGCGAGCCTGTCGCCCGAACTGACGCCGCCGGGACGATCGCGCAGAAGCCACTGGTAACGGTTGGATCGTGTTCCGTAGACGGCTGCGCCGGTCCGATCGAAAATCTTGAAACTGTCGATATCGGCGAGGTTGGCAATCTTTCGGATCGTCGCCTCGGCGTCCGAATTGCGCGACAGGCCGGTCAGGAAGGCGTCGACATGGCCGCTTGGCGAAAGCAGAAGCTTGGCGAATTCGGCGCCGCGCGAGCGCAGATTGCTGGCGACGAGGTCGGAGACGGTGTTCGAGCTGATGGTCAAGACGCCATAGGCGACGAAGCCGGCGATCGCCGAAGCACCGAGTGCGGTCACACCATATCGTTTGAGAAGATTGAGCACCAACGGCCTTTCGTCTGCAATTGACACCGACGCTAAGGCTCAAATGTAAAAAAATAGGGAATCGCGGCTCTAGACCTGCATCATCGATGGCTTGACGCGTGCTGACGTTTCCTAAGGAGTTCATCACTCTCCGTTCGCAACGTGCGGTCGGATGACCTTTGGGAAGAAACCGAGTCGTTGTGTGACGGATTATCCACGTTCGACGGTAATTTGTTAAAAGATACTGAATCACGGCATCGCGAATTGACCGCCGATCGAAATTGAAATTAGATTTTTTTGCGGCAGCATTGTGTGGCGTTTCAGGCTGGAGAATTTGAAAATGAACAAGCTTTTGCTCACGCTGGCGCTCGGCGCTGGCCTGTTTTCGTTTGGCATCGGCAGCGCATCGGCAGGACTCGTCGCGAAGGTCGACATTTCATCGCAGACGCTCACCGTCGTGAAGGACGGTCGGGTCATGTACCGCTGGCCCGTTTCGACGGCGCGCAAGGGATATGTGACGCCCACGGGCAGTTGGAGTCCGAAGCGGACCCACCGCATGTGGTACTCGCGCAAATACGACATGTCGCCGATGCCCTTCGCAGTGTTCTACAATGGTGGCTTTGCGATTCACGGAACCGGTGCCGTGGGCCGTCTTGGCCGTCCCGCATCCCATGGCTGTGTACGGTTGCTGACCTCCAACGCGCGGACCTTCTACACGCTCGTGCGACAGGTCGGCATGAGCAATACGCGCGTCGTCGTGCAGCGTTGACCACATCGCGCCGGGACATGGCGCAAATTGGTTCCACGAGGTCCTGACCGCCACGTCGTCGGGGCAATCCGGATATATTACAAGACGATCCAATAACGCGTCCGAACGTCAAGTTCGGGCGCGTTATTTCTTGAGCGCACGCGACTGCCAGCGGTCGTGGAACCACATCCACTGTGCCGGGTGTTCGCGTACCCAGCTCTCGACCACGTCGTTCAGCATCTGGCAGGTGCCGTCGATGTCGATCGCGCCGGCGGCATCGCGCGGCGGCTCGATCCGCGGCATCAGTTCCAACCTGTAGCGCGCATTCGGAAGGCGAATGCAGCGCGCCGGGTAGATCTCGGCATCATATTGCCGGGCCAGCTTGGGCAGCAGCGGATTGGTCTTGCAGGGACGCCCGAAGAAGGTCGTCTGGACGCCTTTGCGAAACTTCGGGTCGACCAGCCCGCCGACCGAACTTCCGCCCTTCAAGATTCCGGCGAGCGACCAGACGGCGCCCGCCTTCGACGGGATGAGATGACCACCCGACGTTTTTCGGGCACGCTGCACTTCCTTGGCGATGGTGCGATTGTTCGGTTGGCGGAAGAGGGCGGTGAACTCGAGGCCGAAGGCGGCCGCGCCAATGGGCAAAAGCTCGAAGCAGCCCAGATGTCCGGTGAAGAAGATGAAGGGTCCCTTGCGATCACGCAGTTCGATGAACGTCTCGACGCCATCGACTTCGACCCGCCCGTCATTGGGATGTTCCGGATCGAAGTCGAAGAGGTCGTCGAGGAACACGAACTCGGCGGCGATCCGCCCCATCTGCCCCCAGTTTTCGCGCGCCGTCGCCTCGATCCAGGCGGCATCCCGCTCTGGAAAGGCGTGGCGAAGATTGTCCTTGGCGAGCCGGTGGCGCGACGACAGCGGGCCCAGCGAGCGTCCGACCCGGTCGGCGAGAGCCAGACCCGTGTCGGCGGGCAGCAACCGTACGATACGCAAGAGTCCGAACAGCATCTTCGCAACGAGATAATCGGCGGAGCGCTTCGCCCTCAGCGCCAGTTTCGCCGTCCTCGGGTTCATCGCGATGAAGCGTCCTGGCCTGGTGCATCGGGGTCCTTGGCGACGTGAAGGATGATCTTGCCGAACACCTCGCGCGCCTCCATCCGCTTGAGCGCAAGGTCGATGCCGGCAAAGCCGATCTCGGTGTCGATAACAGGATGCACGACACCGCGCGCCATTTTCTGCATGGCGTCGGCCATGTTCTCCATGCGGCAGCCGAAGGAACCGAACATCTTCAACTGCTGCTGGAACAGCATCATCAAATTCATCTGGGTCGAGATGCCCGAGGTCGACCCGCAAGTGACGAGCCGCCCCCCACGTTTCATGCAGAGCATCGATCCGGCCCAGGTGTCGGCGCCGACATGCTCGAACACGACGTCGACCCCTTTCTTCCTGGTGAGCTTGCGGGTCACCCCCTCGAAGCGGTCCTTGCGA
>JBBSUS010000148.1:0-6132 GCA_038234195.1 Hyphomicrobiales bacterium
TGTCGGGCTCCGAGCAGAACGCCGACATGACCGGCAAGGATTGGCGGGCGGTTCTGAAGAACCGGCGCGGCAGATCTGCGATGCCGTCGGTCGAAGCGTTCAAGCAGCGCGGCGAGGATTTCGTGGTGCGGGAGACGCTCGGAGAACTCGTCGCCGGCATGAACGCGCTGACGCCGCAGGCGCCACTCGATCCGGGGCGCATCGAGGCGCAGATCATCGCGCGCGACCGCGAAATCGCCAACCGCTTCTCCAAGGACGCCCAGGTCACTGCGATCCATGGCGCGCGGCGCTATCTCGGAGACCGGCTGATCCGCACGGCAAAACCCCACCGCATTCTCGATCCGGCACACGGGCCGCTGATCGCCGTGAAGCTCAACATCCTGACGCGCAAGTCGCTGGGCGGCCTCCACACCGATGGACACGGCCGCGTCATGCGTACCGACGGCACCGTGATCGACGGGCTCTATGCGGCCGGCGAGATCGCCGGTTTCGGCGGCGGCGGCTATCACGGCTACAATGCTCTGGAGGGCACGTTCCTGGGCGGCTGCCTGTTTTCGGGCCGCGCCGCCGGTCGGCATGCGGCGAGAAGCGTCTGAGAAGATTTGCCCGGTCGCGGCATCGACCTCCGCTTCGCCGTTGCGCCGTGAACCGGCGTCTCGGACCCGGAAGCGGCAAGAGTCACCGATCCGCAAACTGGTCGGACTGCGCGGCGTTGGAGCGCGGGAACGCGCGCTGAGACGCGGTCTGCGCGTTCCCGGAAAGAGGCGGCGATGGGTATCGCGTTGGGCGTGGCGACGTCACTCAAAGCTTAAATTTTGTTGATTATTTACCATTCATTCTAACCGAAAGGAAAGGTCGTTCGGTCAGGTTGGCTTCAATGTCGGCAGGCTCGGTTATCTCTTGGTCGATGCGCGAAAGGGTAGTGACGTCGCGATGTCGATCAGACTGCGTTTCATTGTTGGAGGACTGCTGTTCTCGGTTTGCGCGGCCGCGCTGGTCGGGCTTTCCTTCAGCGATCAGATCGCGTCCCTGACCATCGTCAAGCGCGTCGTCGACGTCGGTGTCGATCCGTTGATGCGGCTGCAGACCGCCAAGAGCCGGACCGATGCGATGCAGGGGCGGATCGCCGGCGTCGAAAAGGCGCAATCCAGCCTCACGGGCGGCCTGACGAACGAGCAGTTGAAGCGCATCCGCGGTTCTGTGATCGACGAGGCCACGCAGCGCGATCTCCTGCGCACGGTCGTCGCGGACCTGGCCGACATTCGCGAGGTCCTGGCTTTCGATTCGGCGCCGCGCGTGCGCGATGCGCTCCTTGCGCTGCAATATCCGTTGAGCCGGCTGGAAGCCGCCGACGGTCAGCTGTCGCAGCGCATGGCATTGCGCGAAATCGAGTCGGTGGCCCTCGGTTTCGAGCGGGCTGTCGCGCTGCAGCGCTCGGAGCTCGAGCGCCAGGGCATCGGCGTCGACATGGCCGCCGATGGGCTCGTGCCGCGATACGCCTCGGTATTCGCCGCGGCGTTGCTGTCGGTGATCCTGGCGATGTTGGGGCTCATGATGACCATCGACCGGCCGCTGCGACGCATTTCGCGCTTTGCCGTGGCGCTGACCAGCGGCACTGCGGTCGCGCCGATGGAGGAGCGCGGGCCTCGTGAGATGCGCACGATCATCGCCGCGTTGCGCAAGATGCAGGTCCAGCGCGTCCAGCTGGAAGACCTCATGGGCAGGGAGATCGACCTGATCTCCGGCCGTCTCGACCGCGAACAGGAGCGGCTGTCGGCGGCACTCGACAACATGAGCTATTCGCTCTGCATGCTCGACGAGAAGAAATGCCTGGTGCTGTGCAACGAAGTGTTCACCGCGCGCTTCGGTGCGGTTGCGCCGGGCACGCCGGCGCGCGCCTTCATCCCCGATCCGCGTCTGACGCTGCCTCTCAAGGAGAATGAGACCGCGACGCTGATGATCGAAGGTCCGGATGGCGCGGCCCTCGAGGTCAAGCGCCGTGGCATGGCCGCGAAGGGGCTGCTCATCACCTTCGAGGACATCACAGAGCGACAGGAGACCGCCAGGCAGCTGGCGCATCTGGCCGGTCACGATGCGCTGACCGATCTGCCCAACCGGAGGCGCTTCGCCGAGACCCTCGACGGCCATCTGACCAAGAGCAAGCGCGCCGTGGTCGTCGCCGTGGTCGACATCCGTTCCTTCAAGTCGATCAACGATACCTACGGCCACCCGATCGGCGATCAGATCCTGAAACAGTGCGGCAAGCGGCTCGCCGATATCGGCGGTCCGCAGGCGACGGTCGGACGGCTCGGCAGCAACGAGTTCGCGCTGATTGCGCCCAGCGCCCGAAACGCCGCGGCGGTCGAAAGCTTCGCCGAGGCCGTCATCGCCAGCTTCAGGACGCCTTTCGAGATCGACGGGCGGAGCGTCCTGGTGGCGGTCAGCCTCGGCGCGATCTTCATCGAAGCCGGCAAGCGGGCCCCTGGGCTCGACGCCGATATCGCCCTGCAGAACTGCGATCTGGCGCTTTACCAGGCCAAGGAAGCCAGCGGTGGCAGCACCTGGCGCAGCTTCCAGCCGAACATGCGGGACAAATGGCAGAAGCGCCGTGAGATGCAGCTCGACCTGCAGACGGCGCTCGATGAGGGGCAGTTCGAACTCTACTATCAGCCGCTCGTCGATGCAGGCCGGGGCAGGGTCAGTGGTTTCGAGGCGCTGATCCGCTGGCACCACCCGGTCCAGGGCATCGTTTCCCCGGCGCTGTTCATCCCGCTCGCGGAGGAAACCGGGATGATCGAGCAGATCGGTCGCTGGGCTCTGGAGGCTGCCGTGTTCCAGGCGGCGCGCTGGCCGGGCGATCTGTCGGTCGCCGTCAACCTTTCGGCCGTCCAGTTCAAGAGCCCGACCCTCGTCGATGAGGTGCGGCGGGCCGTCGCGACCTCCGGCATCGCGCCGTCGCGGCTGGAGATCGAGGTGACCGAATCCCTGTTTCTCGACGAGGCCGAGAACGTGATGTCGGCGCTCAAGGCGTTTCGCAAGATGGGCATCACCATCTCGATGGACGATTTCGGCACCGGCTTCTCTTCGCTCGGCTATCTGAGCCGCTTCCCCTTCGACAAGATCAAGATCGACCAGTCCTTCGTGCGCGATCTCGCCCGCTCCGAGAACATCGCGATCGTGCGCTCGATCATCGGCCTCTCGCGCGCTCTCGGCATGAAGGTGATCGCCGAGGGCGTCGAGACCGAGGAGCAGATGCAGATCCTGGCCAGCGAAGGCTGCCGGCAGATGCAGGGTTACTTCTTCTCCAAGCCGCGCCCGGCCTCCGACCTGGCAGGGCTTCTCGGCGAAATCGCCGATCTGTGGATCGGGGCGAACGCACTGCAGCTGGCGCCTTTCGAGGAGAGCGCCGCTGCAGCCTGACAAAGCCGTCCGTATCGATCGGTCGACATGGCGGCCGCGTCATGTCCGCACCCTCAGACGTCCCTTGTGTCGAACATGATAAGTTCGACGCCGCCATCGGCGAAATTGGCGAGGTCACCGGCCACCTCCTGACCCTTGGCGGAGGTCAGGCCCTGTTGGATTTCGGCCAGGGAGCCGAAGGTCAGCGTTGCCACCAGATGATAGGGGCTTGCGCCGTCCGGGCCGGCGACGCCGCCGTCGCTGACGTCGTAGTGTTTCAGGCCCGGTAAGGTCTTGGCCAGCGGCACGTGTTTGGAAAAGTAGTAGTCGTCGAACTTCGCCTTGTCCTTGGGGTGCTTGTAGAGCGCAATCAGCTTGGCCATCGAGGACGTCCCTTCGTGTGCCGGTGCCCACCAGCCCGCGGGGATCGGGTCCCCGCGTCAGGGCTGATCTAACGCTGCATCGACGGCTTTCGAGCGCGTTGCGGAAGGAGAGATGGCGGCATGGGCTGGTCACAGCGCCGCCTTACCCTACGTTCCCCAGCATGCAGGACACGGGCACCTCCAGACGACCGGCGCAGGACGAACGTCCTGCCGAAGACGAGGCCTCGCAACTTGGTGCACTGAACCGCCCGAAGGTCGGCGGCGCCGAGGGCCGGGTCGCCATGTCGGGCTTCCACCTTATCGAGCGTTTTCTCCTGATCGTCGTTGCGGTGATGACGCTCGGCGGGGCGGCGGTCGAGATTGTCGGCATGTTCGAGACGCGTTCCGTCACGCTCGCCGACATCCTCCTGATGTTCCTCTACACCGAGATCATCGGCATGGTCGCGGTGTTCTATGCCGGCAGCGGGACGATCTTCGTCTATCCGATCTTCATCGCGGTGACGGCGCTCTCGCGATTGATCATCCTGCAGGGCAAGGAGATGGCGCCGGAGAACATCGTCTTCGAGGCCGGCGCGATCCTGCTGCTTGCCATCGCCTCGGTGATCATCGTCAAGGCGTTGAAGCTGCCGCGATAGGCGGCGAACTCGGCTCTCGAGAGGTCGTTCAATCGCGTGGCGTGATGCCGTTCAACACCAGCATCAGAACCGCTTGAGCCGCCTGCTCGCGAAACCCCCGTCGATCGACCTGCTTGCCGAGGATCGCCCGCACCTGCACGTCGAAATCGGCATAATGCTGGGTCGTCGCCCAGATCATGAAGATCAGATGATGCGGATCGACCGGCGCCAGCTTGCCGGCCGAGACCCAGTTGCGAATGACCGCGGCCTTCTCGTCGACGAGGCGTTTGAGGTCGGTCTTCAGGAAGTCGCCGACCGAGGGCGCGCCGGCAAGGATTTCGTTGGCGAAGAGCCTGGAGGCTTCCGGCCGTCGGGCGCCGAGCTCGAGCTTGGCGGTAACGTAGCGTCGAAGCTCTTCGACGGGATCGCCTTCGGGATCGAGCGCCGCGAGGGGTGCCAGCCAGCTGTCGAGCGTCCGCTCGAGGACGGCGCGGTAGATGTCCTGCTTGCGGCGGAAATAATACAAGAGGTTCGGCTTGGACATCCCGGCGCGGGTGGCGATCTGGTCGACGGTCGAGCCGCGAAAGCCGTGGATGGAGAACACGTCGAGCGCCGCTTCCAGGATCACCTCGCGGTTCAGTGCCTGGATGCGTGTCGGCTGCCGCTCTGGCGCCGTGTCACGCAAGGTGGGCGACGCTCGCAGGTTTGCGACGGCATCCGGCCGGCCCTCCGCGACGGGGACGGGCGCATCGAGGCCACCGAGGCTCTCGGTCCGGCGGTCGGCTTTCACGTCCAAATGCTGGTGCCCTCGCTTCGAGACGACGCGCATGCGACTGCGATTTTCGCAGTGTGAACCGATGCGGGCTTTTGCGGCAAGCCCGCTTGACCGGTTTTGAGCGACTGTCTAGCCTTCCCTTTGACCAAACAGTCAAGAATTGTGGTTTCGGGCGCGCGGCGAAGGCGATCGCCCCTTCGAAGGCAAAAGCCGATGAACGAGCACGCTCCCATCAACAGCCAGGCCAACGTCGTTCCCAACGATCTCGAAGCCTTCTGGATGCCGTTCTCGGCGAACCGCCAGTTCAAGCAGGCACCGCGCATGTTTGTCGGCGCCAAGGACATGCACTACACGACCTCCGATGGTCGCCAGGTGATGGATGGTACGGCAGGCCTTTGGTGCGTCAATGCCGGCCATTGCCGGCCGCGCATCGTCGAGGCGATCCAGCGCCAGGTGGCCGAACTCGACTACGCGCCGGCCTTCCAGATGGGCCACCCCAAGGCCTTCGAACTCGCCTCGCGGCTCGCGGCGATCTCGCCCGAAGGCCTCGACCATGTGTTCTTCACCAATTCCGGTTCGGAATCGGTCGAGACCGCGCTGAAGATCGCGCTGGCCTATCACCGAGCCAAGGGCGAGGGGTCGCGCTTCCGGTTGATCGGCCGCGAGCGCGGCTATCACGGCGTCAATTTCGGCGGCATTTCGGTCGGTGGCATCGTCGGCAACCGCAAGATGTTCGGAACGCTGCTCACCGGCGTCGATCACATGCGCCACACCCACGACCCGGAGCGCAACCCCTATTCCAAGGGCGCCACCGAGCACGGCGCGGAACTTGCCGAAGACCTCCTGCGGATCGCGACGCTCCACGATCCCTCGACCATCGCCGCCGTCATCGTCGAGCCTGTCGCGGGCTCGACCGGCGTGCTGCCGCCGCCGAAGGGGTACCTCAAGCGCCTGCGCGAAA
>JBBSUS010000149.1:0-6120 GCA_038234195.1 Hyphomicrobiales bacterium
CGCGTTCATGCGCGATGACGATCAGGCCGGCGACAGTTCCGTCGCGAAACAACGGCCCGGCGGCGGCAAGACCCTCACGGCCCTCGTCGTCGTTTTCCATCACGACGACCGCGAAGCGGCGCGCGGTGAGTTGCGCCGCCAGCGAGCGCAGGGTGGCAACGAGATGCTCCGGGCGTCGAAACGTCGGCAATGTCACCGCGATCTCGATCTCATCGAAGTCGAGGGCAGGGGACGTGCAGGCGATTGTCACCGCGTTTTCGGTCATGGAACGGCCCGGCCGGGATGGGAAAGCACGCCACAATAGATCATGGGAAGATGAACAAAGCCTCGTCCGCTTGCCAAAAATTGAACCGGGCATGCCACCCGTCCCTCCGTTGCCCGCCGATGCGGCTTGCGCTACGGCAAACATCGGCAACACAGGCCGATCACGAACGCCCGGAGGCAACGTCGATTTCGTCATCGAAAGACTGCGCATTTCGGCCCGCTCCGTGCAAGCAATCTTGGCGGCTTATGGAAAAGTTCAGTACGAATATGGCAGCAACCTGCCTTTCGACGACACCTGACGGCAGCCGTGGCCGGATACGCTCCGGCCGCGGGTCGTCGGTCGCAGCGACACCGGCGCGCGCCCGCGACCAATCATGTCAGACCGCTCGCCGATGAGCCTTGCAACGCTTTCTCGCCATCTCGAAACGGCGCTTGTCACCGCCAGCTATCGCGGCGATTTCGAGCGCTGCCGCCTGTTGTGCGAGAGCATCGACCGCCGCGTGAGCGGGCACAGCCGGCACCTCATCCTGGTGGAGCCGCGCGATCTTTCGCTGTTTCGCCAACTGGCCGGACCGAAGCGCGAGATCGTCGACGAGCGGAGCCTGTTGCCGCGTTTTTTGCGCGCCCTTCCAGATCCAACGACGATGGGCCGGCGGCGGATCTGGCTGTCGCCCTACGGTCCACCCTTGCGCGGCTGGCATGTCCAGCAGTTGCGCCGTCTGGCGATGGCGGCGGCACTCGACGAAACGGTGATGGTCTCGCTCGATTCCGACGTGGTCTTCGTCAAGGATTTCGACGTCGGGCACTTCCAGGACGAGGGCCGGGTCGGCTTCTTCAGGCGGCCGGGCATTGTCGCAGGCTTCGAGGAGCCGTTCCTCGGCGAACACCGGGGCTGGGCACGCACGGCCGCCCAATGCCTGGGGCTCCCCGATCGTCCGGTCAACGACAACGGCTATGTCGCGACCGGGATCGCCTGGCGCAGCGACACGGTCCGCGACATGCGTCACCGTATCGAGAGTGTGGGGGGGCGCGACTGGCTGAAACAGTTGGCGGGAACGCGCAGCCTGTCGGAATGCGTACTCTACGGCCGCTTCGTCGACGAGGTCGAGGCGCGCCCGGATCGCCATCGTCCCGGCGACGAAAATCTTTGCGCCATGGTCTGGGCGGGCAAGGCGATGGGCGAGACGGCGCTCGAGGCGCTCGTGCGCAAGCTGGAGCCGCAACAGGTGGCGATCGGCATTCAGTCCTTCACCGGCACCGAGCCGGCGGTCATTCGCCGGGCAGTGGGACTGGATTGATCGTGACGTCTTCTTCGCTTCTTGCGGTACGGTTGCGCCGTTTGAGTGGCGACCAGTCGAAAGCGGTATAGGTGGCGGCCGCCGATACGATCCACAGGACGAAGAACAGGCCGTTGAGGCCGATGATCCAGCTTGTCGTGTCGACCATCGCCCGCAGCAGCACCACCAGCATGCCGGCCTTCAACAGGCCGACGATGCCGAGGATCAGGGCTCGCATGCCGGTCTTGCCGCGGGCGTAGAGCAGTTCGCTCTCGTACTCGACGAGATTGCGGAAGGCCGGGACGAGGAGCGCGATCAGCACCAGCGGGGCCGCGTCGGCGACGTTGTGACCGAGCGCTTCGGGGAAGAAATGCAGGACGCCGCCGAGAAAGCCGAGGCCGGCGATCGAGACCGCCGCGACGGCCGCCTCCAGCCCCCAGCGCACGCGCCATCCCGCCAGCCAGCCCGGGGTGCGCATCAGCTTCTGGACGATCATCGTGTTGGCCGAGCGGATCGGCAGGGCGGTGAGGTCGATCAGTCGCATCAGGATCGCATAGAGACCCGCCGTTTCGGCGCCGCCCAGCGACAGGACGAGCAGCTTGTCGAGCTCCGATTGCAGATAGAAGATGATCTCTGCCCCGGCGACCGAAAAGCTGTCACGGGCCCGAGCCATGTAGAGGGCAGGCCTGAAGCGCAGGCGCTGGCGCGGATAATAGACGACGACCGCCGCGACGGCGGCGATGGCGTTGGCGCCCGCGTAGGCGAAGGCCCACTGGGCGAGGCTGCCATTGCCGAAGCTGGCGAAACCGACCGCCGCGACGGCGCGGATCGCCGAGCCGGCGATCACCATGATCGCCCCTTGCGCGAAGCGCCCGATGCCGTTGTTAACGATCACGACGACTTCCAGCGTGCGCCAGAAGGCGATTTCGGCGATGATGATCGCCGCGAAGGCCGGAATGCTCATCTGGCCCTTGAAGAAAGCGAGGTAGAAGCCGCCGGCGGCGAGCGCCACGATCGGCAGCGAGACGAAGAAGGCGGCGAGGAGGCCGGCGGTGTAGGCGCCGATCAGACGTTGCCGCGTGGTCGAGACGCGGTAGAGCGGCGAGACGAAGCCGAAGCCGGCGATGCGCGACAAGACGATGCCGGTCGCCGACGCGGTGGCGAAAAGGCCGAAATCGCCGACGGACAGGCCGTTGGCGATGCTGACGAAATAGGCGAGCGATAGAACCAGGCGACCCGCAGAGCCCGAAAGCAGCGCGGCGTAGTCGCGCAGAAGGCCCACATTGCCCCTACCCCGCTCCATCCAGACTGCCATCCAGGCTGCCGATTTGCCCATGCGTTGTTCCCGAAATTCGCGAGAGGCCGATGACGAAGACCCGATCCCAGACCGATGCTGCGCGGCCCGCTCCGATTGATCGCCGCAAGATGTCCTGCGACAGTTTTGCACGAAATCCTAGCCCGTCGACCTTAACGCGTCGTTCGTTCGTGACGAGCGCGCTCGCGGCGGGGCTCGTTGCGGGCTCGCCGATCATGAACGCGCGGCGCGAAGGCGCCTTCGCAGCGACGGCGGTGCCGACGCACGGCAAAGTCCCCTTCGGCGCGATGGTTCAGAAGGAATTCTTCGACAGCGCGCCGTATCGGCAGGCCTTTCTGGACTACTGCGATCTCATCATGCCCGGAAACGAGCTGAAATTCGATCAGATTCATCCCACCCGGGACGATTGGAACTTCGAGCCGGCCGACAAGCTCGTGAATTTCGCCCTTTCGAACGGGCGCTTGTGCCGGGGCACCTGCCATGTCTGGTGGAACGCGACGCCACCCTGGGTCGAGGCCCTCGGCGCGGGGCTGGAGGCGGAGACGGCGCTCCGGAACCACATCGAGACGGTGATGGATCGCTACAAGGGCAAGCTGCGCAGCTTCGACGTGGTCAACGAGGCGATCGCCAACGATCCCGCCGAGGCCGGGCCGCTGCGCCACACGACCTGGATGGAAAAGCTCGGACCGAAGCATATTCCGCTCGCCTTCGAGATCACGGCTTCGATCGACCCGGCCTGTGAGCTCGTTCTGAACGACTACGATCTGGAGTTCGTCGGGCCGCGTTACGACGCGCGGCGGGCGATCGCGCTGAAGATCGTGCGGCAACTGCAGGGGCGCAACATCCGCATCGACGGCATCGGCATCCAGGGGCATCTCTACACCGAGCGCAAGATCGACATCGGTGCCCTGGAAGCCTTCCACCGGGACCTCGACGCGCTGGGCGTCAAGCTCTGGGTCACCGAACTCGACGTGATCGACCGCGAAACCCCAGCCGGCGCGGAGGCGCAGGACGATGCTGCGATGGCGATCGTGTCGGACTTCCTCGACGGCGTCTTCGCCTTCAAGCCGCCCGAGGCGGTGATCACCTGGGGCATCACCGATCGCTACAGCTGGATACCCGACGTCCTGCCGCGTCCCGACGGGGCGCCGCATCGTCCGCTGCCGCTGGACAGGGACTATCGGCCGAAGAACTGGATGGCGCTGATCGAGGCTCGGTTGGACAAGACCGTGAAGCGGACGTCAGGCTGACGGGCGGGGACGGCCGTCACGAGTTGTGGCGCATGCACCCCCGAGTGGCGCCGGTTGCCATAATCCTTAATGCTTTGTTAGCCATGTTTGGGCATTTTCACTCGCACGACTCGGTGTAAGGGTCTTAACCAGTTCGACCTGGATCGGTGATGTGATGTTTTCGACCCCTGCACCCGAGTGGAATCCCGAGGCGCCAAGAGCGCTTGGCGGTCCAATGGCCATCGCCGGCGAAAATCGGTCCTATTCCGGCTCGTCCTATTACAGTGCCGGCCATACCTCACTGCTCGACCCGATCTTCATCCTGCGCACCATCTGGGCGTTTCGCTGGCTGGCGGTGCTGACCGCCATCCTCGGCGTCGTCCTCGCCAGCTTTATCGCCCTCTCCATCCCCAAGACCTACACCGCGACGTCGCAGGTCCTCGTCGATCCGCGCGACATCAAGGTCGTGCAGAATGAGGTGACCCCGAACGGCCTGCCGAGCGAAGCGACGCTCGCGCTCATCGAAAGCCAGATCGCGGTCGTCTATTCCAATTCGCTGCTCAGTCAGGTCATCGACAAGGCCGGCCTCGTCGACGACACCGAGTTCAACGGCAAGTCCACCTCGCCCTTCGCCTTCATCACCGACCTCTTCCCGACCTTCGGCAACGACGCGCCCAAGGGGCAGACCCAACTGCTCACCCTGAAGAACTTTCGCAAGGAACTGAAGGTCGACCGCGACCCCAAGAGCTTCGTGATCAACATCGGCGTGACGTCAGCGGATCCGGAAAAAGCCGCCCGCCTGTCGCGCCTCGTGGCGTCGACGTTCATCGGCGAGATGGGCAAGGTTCAGTCCGCGACGGCGCGCAAGGCCAGCGACGCCTTGTCCGGACGCCTGTCGGAACTGCGCCAGACCGTTGCCGACGCCGAGCGCTCCGTCGAGGACTACAAGGCCAAGAACCAGCTCGTCGGCGTTGGCGGCCAACTGGTCGACGACAATTACATCAACCGCATCAACGACCAGCTGTCCCGCGGCCGGGCCGACATCGCCTCTCTGCGGGTCCGGGCCGACCAGATGAAGAAGGCCAATGTCGACGATGTCGTGAAGGGCACGCTGCCGGAGGAGCTGACCTCGGAAGCCCTGACGCGGCTTCGCCAGTCCTATTCGGATATTGCCCAGCAGAAGGCCATCCTGTCGGCGACGCTGGGTTCGCGCCATCCGCAACGGATCGCCAACGCGGACGCCTTGACCGCCGCGCGCACGGCCATCCGTGCCGAACTCGGCCGGATCGTCGCCGCCGCCCAGACGGAGCTGTCGCGCGCCGAGCAGACCAATGCCGATCTCACCAAGCAGCTCTCGGGCCTGAAGTCCAAGCAGATCGACACCAGCTCGTCCTTCGTGAAGCTGCGCGAACTGGAGCGCGAGGTCGACGCCTCCCGCGCCGTCTATGAGGCCTTCCTGTTGCGGGCGCGCGAAACCGGCGAGCAGGAAGCGCTCAACACCGCCAATGTCCGTGTCATCTCCGAAGCCACGCCGCCCCTCGATCCTTCGAGCCTGTCGCGACGCCTGATCGTTGCAGGCGGCGGTCTGCTCGGTCTGCTCATCGGCATCGGCATCGCCGTCCTCGTCGGGATCGCCAGGCTGTTTCGCGAGATCTCTAAAGGGCGTTCGATGGTTGAGGCCCGGCAAATGCCACTGCGCGGCGTCTATGCCGGCGGCACCGGTCTGGTGCCCTACGGCCATGCCGAACAATCGCCCTATCGCGGGGATCCGGCCGGGCCCGGGCCAGTCTATGGTCCGATGACCACGAGGGGCAGCCTGTCCATCGACGATGCTGCCCTCTCCAGTCAGGGCGCCGTGAATGCTCCCGCCACGGCGTCGCGCAGCCAGGAAGCCTTCGACAATTTGCGGCCTTCCGTCGCAGCCGAGGCCGCCGAGCAACGGCGCGAACGGCCGCCTGTGCGCCAGGAGGTCGCTGAGACCCCTGCAAAGCCCATCGGCGCCGAGAGCGCGGTGCCGCCGGCCGAACAGGCAGCG
>JBBSUS010000150.1:0-6111 GCA_038234195.1 Hyphomicrobiales bacterium
CGATCAGGAGCGGCACCAGCTGCAACTGCTCGAAGCCTTCGGCCCAGATGCCGATGATGAAGCCGAAAAGCGAGAAGGTGACGGAGGTGAGCACAAGGAACCCCAGCATCCAGAACGGATGCTCGATCCTGAGATCGACGAAGAAGGTGGCGGTGGCGAGGATGATCAAGCCGAGGCCCGCCGACTTCGTCGCCGCCGCGCCGACATAGCCGAGGACGATCTCGAAGGCCGAGATCGGAGCCGAGAGCAGCTCGTAGATCGTGCCGACGAATTTCGGGAAATAGATGCCGAAGGCGGCGTTGGACAAGCTCTGCGTCAAAAGCGACAGCATGATCAGTCCGGGCACGATGTAGGCGCCGTAGGACACACCATCGATCTCCTTGATCCGCGAGCCGATCGCTGCGCCGAAGACCACAAAATACAGCGAGGTGGAGATCACCGGCGAGATGACGCTCTGCATGATCGTGCGCCATGTGCGGGCCAGTTCGAATTTATAGATCGCCTTGACGGCCTCGACATTCATGGCCGTTCTCCGGTCTGGCGGGTGTTCGCCGTGATGCCCTTGGACGCAGGTTCTGCGTCCCCACCACTCGCCTGTCCATCGCGACGATCCTCGGCAACAAGATTCACGAAAATCTCCTCCAGCGTCGATTGCTTGGTCGAGAGGTCCTTGAAGCGCACGCCGGCCGTTCCGAGGCTCGACATCAGCCGGGTGATACCGGTGCGCTCGGCGTTGGTGTCGTAGGAATAGACGATGGCGCGGCCGTCCTCTGCCAGGGTGAGGTCGTAGTCGCTCAAGCCCTCCGGCAGCGCGGCCAGGGGCTCCTGCAGGAACATGGTGAGTTCCTTGTGGCCGAGCTTGCGCATCAGCTCCGCCTTTTCCTCTACCAGGATCAATTCGCCATTGGAGATGACGCCGATGCGGTCGGCCATCAGCTCGGCTTCCTCGATGTAGTGGGTGGTCAGGATGATGGTGACGCCGTGATCGCGCAACTCCCGCACGACATTCCACATCTCGCGACGCAGTCCGACATCGACGCCGGCCGTCGGTTCGTCGAGGAACAGGATGTCCGGCTCGTGCGACAACGCCTTGGCAATCAGCACGCGGCGCTTCATGCCGCCGGACAGCGTCCTGAGCTTGTTGTCCTTCTTGTCCCAGAGAGCCAGGTCGCGCAGGACCTTCTCGATATGGGCCGGATTCTTCTTCTTGCCGAAAAGACCGCGCGAGAAGGAGACCGTCGACCAGACGGTCTCGAACTGGTCGGTGGTCAATTCCTGAGGCACGAGGCCGATCTTGCCACGCACGGCCCGGTAATTCTCGGTGATGTCTTCGCCGGCGACAGTGATCCGGCCCTCCGACAGATTGACGATGCCGCAGATGATCGAGATCAGCGTCGTCTTACCGGCGCCGTTCGGACCGAGCAGGGCGAAAATCTCGCCCTTTTCGATTTGCAGGTCGATATTCTTCAGCGCCCTGAACCCGCCGTCATAGGTTTTCGAGACGTTTTCAACGGAAAGGATGGGGGCCATTGCGATTCGTTACCAAAGCTCTGTTCGCGCACGGCGCCAAGAGGATCCATGGCGGCGTCGGTCATTCTGCCGGGCAGATAGCCGGGAAAGCGGTCTTGGCCAGTCGTTGAGGCCCCATGGGCAAAAGCACAAGGGTTACGGTCGGTTCAATCGTGCCCGTACACGTTCGCACACTTGAACTCGATCGCGTCCCGAAAGACCACGCAACGCCGGCTGCCGGGCCTGGATGCGACTTCGCCCGATGTCGGGAGTTTTCCGTAATGGAGAACCACCGTCTTCGGGCGAACATTGGGCGTCATCGTCAGATCCCGGAATCGAAGGCGGTGCCGAGCGCTTGCGCTCAGAACGGGTAACTGCGCGGACGCAGGCGGCCTTCGTCGATGTTGCGCTGGCGGCGCTCGAGATCGGCCATGGAAACCGACCTGTCGAGATAGGCGCGGATGCTGTCCTGCTCGTGGTTGCGGGCGAAAACGCCGCGGATCGTGTCGGTGATGTTCATTTCGGTGCCTTCCTTTCTTCTCTGAACGGAAGCTAGGGAGCGGTGTGCACTGCAGCAATCGGAGTTGGCGCAAGGCAGCCATGCGCTGCCGGCGCGGCCGAAATTAGCATCCGGTTAAGCCTCTCATGCCGCATGCTGCGCGTGGCAACAGGACGCGGAGACGTCAGCCACGCTGGGAGAGGAGATAGACCTCGGAAATCGGCCGGCGCATCATCGACCAGTCAGAGAAGCTCAAGGCCCTGATCGGCCCATGATCGAGTTCGACCATGCCAGTATGGCGCACATCCCTGCTGATCGTCGCGACAAGCGCATCGATATCGTCCTCTTCGCCTTCGAGAATCTGGATGATCTCATGGCCATCGAAGGCAATCACGCCGGTGACATTGCGGCGGGCATTGGCCGGTCCCGAGTGAGCAATGATCGTGTCGATCTCCGCACGGCCGCAGCCCGGGGCGATCTGGCTGACATAAACGTGACGGACAAGCATTCGAGGTAACGCCAGACATTCGGTAGCAAGTGGGCCGACAAACGTCATAGCAAGCGGATCGCCCCACGCAAGACCGCATGGTTTGGCTGCCTAAGCATTGTCGGGGCCGCGCGACCTGCCGTTCCTCAACCAGATAGGGCGTGTCGCAAGCCGCAGCATCCGCACCAACGCCCCGCCTTGCCACCCGGCCGACCAGACACTCAAGAGCAGACCTTCAGATTCAAGCAGGAACGCCCGTCATGACCCCACTCGCTACCACGCTCTTCATCGTGCTCCTCGTCATCGTCGGATTGGCGATCCTCATCGGGCTCGGGCTTTTCGCCTACACCGCCTGGACAGCCTATCGGGTCGAGAAGAGCATGCCCGCGCGCGGACAGTTCATCGAGATCGACGGCGCACGTCTCCACTATATCGAAGCCGGTAGCGGCACGCCGATCCTGCTGATCCACGGCCTTGGCGGTCAGCTTCTCAATTTTCGCCACGCGCTGTTCGGCAAGCTCACGGACAGGCACCGGGTCGTGGCGATCGACCGGCCAGGCAGTGGTTATTCCGCACGCACGGCGAAAGCCGATGCGTCGATCACGGCGCAGGCCAACACCATTGCGACCGCGATCGACGCGTTGAAGCTCGACCGGCCGCTGGTCGTCGGCCATTCACTGGGCGGCGCGATCGCCTTGGCGCTGGCGCTCGATCATCCGGACAAGGTTTCGGGCCTCGCCCTCCTCGCGCCGCTGACGACGACGAGCGACGAGGTGCCCGAATTGTTCAGGGGCCTCGTGATCAAGACGAATCTCATGCGGCGCGTCGTCAGCTGGACGATGGCCATTCCGCTGTCGATCCGCAACAGCCAGCAGACGCTGGACGTGGTCTTCGGCCCCGACGCTGTCCCGGACGATTTCGGCACGAGAGGCGGCGGACTTCTGTCGCTGAGACCCGAGAGCTTTATCACCGCTTCTCGCGACCTCGTCGCGGTGCCGGAGGCACTGCCCGGCTATTCCTGCCGCTACGAGGCGATCACCTGTCCGATCGGCATCATCTTCGGCACCGGCGACAAGGTCGTCGACTACCGCGCCAACGGCGCCGCGATGGTCATGCGCCTGCCGCACCTTATCTTCAAAACCATCGATAACGCCGGGCACATGATTCCCGTAACCCATGCGGAGAGGGTCGCGGCGTTCATCGAGACGATGGCCGAAAAGGCCGGCCCCCTCCGCAAGACCGCAATCCACGAGACCGGGCCGCAAGCGCAAGGAGACGCCGGATGAACGACATGACACCGCGCAATTCGCCGCAGCCCCCGCCCCAGCATTTCGACGTCCTCGTCATCGGCGCGGGTCTTTCCGGCATCGGCGCAGGCTACCATCTGCAGCACCGCTGCCCGAAGCTGACCTACGCGATCCTGGAGGGCCGCGAAGCGATCGGGGGCACCTGGGACCTTTTCCGCTACCCCGGCATCCGTTCCGATTCGGACATGTACACGCTCGGCTATTCTTTTCGCCCCTGGACCGACGACGCATCGATCGCGGGAGGCGGCAAAATTCTCGACTACGTCCGCGACACGGCGCGGGAATTCGGCATCGACCGGCACATCCGCTTCTCGACGCGGGTGACGCGCGCCAGCTGGTCTTCACAGGTTGCGCTCTGGACGGTGGACGCGACGATCGGCGAGAACGCCGCACCGAAGCGCTTCACCTGCCGCTATCTCTACACCTGCACCGGCTATTACGATTACGACGAGGGCCATTCGCCGCAATTTGACGGGTCGGCGGACTTCGAGGGCCGTATCGTCCATCCGCAGCACTGGCCAGAAGACCTCGACTATGCCGGCAAGACCGTCATTGTCATCGGTTCCGGCGCGACGGCGGTGACGCTGGTGCCGGCGATGGCAGCGATGGCGGCAAAGGTGACGATGCTGCAGCGTTCGCCCACCTACATCGTTTCACTGCCCGGCCAGGACCAGCTGGCGATCTCGTTGCGCAAATGGCTGCCCGAGACGCTTGCCTACAAGCTCGTGCGCTGGCGCAACGTCGCTATCAGCATCTACCTCTACAAGCTCGCCCGCCGCAAACCGAAGAAATTCAAGGCCGGGGTCCTCAGGCTGATTCGGAAGGCGCTCGGCCCGGACTACGACTTGAAGACTCATTTCACGCCCAGCTACGATCCCTGGGACCAGCGCCTGTGCCTGGTGCCCGACGGCGACCTGTTCGAAGCGATGAAAGCTGGAAAGGCGGAGATCGTTACCGAACGGATCGACCGTTTTGTTGAAAACGGCATCCGGCTGGAATCGCAGGAAACGCTTCCTGCCGACATCATCGTCACCGCGACCGGGCTGAAGCTGAAGCTGCTCGGCGGCCTGCAGATCATCGTCGATGGCGAGCCGGTCGATCTGTCGGAAACCACCAGCTACAAGGGGTTGATGTATTCGGACGTGCCGAATCTGGCGACCGCCTTCGGCTACACCAATGCCTCATGGACACTGAAGGCGGATCTGACGTCTGAGTATGTCTGCCGGCTCATCAACCACATGGACAAGCGCGGGCTCGACATCGCGGTCCCACGCAAGGATGATTACGTCGGCGAGGCGCCGCTGATCGACTTCTCGTCGGGCTATGTGCAGCGTGCGATCGACCGGTTTCCCAGCCAGGGCACGAAGACGCCCTGGAAGCTCCACCAGAACTACGTCCTCGACGCCCTCACCCTGCGCTTCGGGCGGATCGATGACGGCACAATGAAATTTTCACGGAGGACGGGAGCCAGGGCACCGGCGGCAAACGCCGCGGCATAGGGTTTTCGGCTACAGGCATCGCAGATCGAAACGGCTGTTGGCGCTCATCGCCACAGCCGTGTTCTCACGTCCCTGCTGACCCTTCTCAGACGATCACCTTGCCTGGGAAACGTGTCTCAGGCGGCGTTGCGGATCGCCTCGGCCCCGGACACTTCATCCGCATCTGCCTCTGTGCCGATGCAAATATCCTCCTCCACCAGCGCCGCATGCAGCGCGCGCACGGCGGCGTCATGCTGGCTGTCGTCGATGACGAATTGCAGGTCGACCCGGCGGGTGAGATCCAGCATGCCGAGGGGTTGGATGCCGGCCGTGTCGAGCGCGGTCAGCGCCTTCAGCGTCAGGCCAGGCGCCGCCAGATTCCGGCCGATCACCGACACCAATGCGACGCGCTGGATGTCGATCTCGGCGGAGGGAAACTTCCGGGCAAGATCGCGCTCCACCCGGCGCAGGCGATCGAGCGAACAATCAAGGAAATGGGTGACCGTGTTGGCGTTCACCGACTTCGTCACGATCCGCACCTTGTGGTGCGTCAGTGCGTCGAGAACCGCCGAATCATAGCCTTTGACGCCGACCATGTCCTGCTCGAAGAACTGCAGCGAGAAGGCGCCGCGCAGACCGACGATCATGTCGACGCGCGGCTCGGGCTTGGTGCGATCATCGACGATCAGCGTGCCCTCGTCCTGCGGCCGGAAGGCGTTGCGCACGCGCAGGGGAATGCCGGCCTGGCGCATGCCCTTGGCGGCCCGCGGATGGATCGCTTCCATGCCCATGTTGGAAAGCTGGTCGGCGACGTCGTAATTGGTGCCGCCG
>JBBSUS010000151.1:0-6106 GCA_038234195.1 Hyphomicrobiales bacterium
CATTGAGCGCGGGCTAATGACCAAGGGCCTGCGCCATGGGCACGGGCTGGTCCACAGGTGCGAAGAGAGCGGTTCAAAGCCCCCGAATTTGTTGGCAGCCTACAGATAACCGCAACCGCTTACTGCGTGCCGAGTTGGGACCCGCAGCCTGCACGTCATGACTTTGAAAAACGAGACAATCGCAATGACCGCGTACCAGACAGCCGACGAAACCCGAGAGCTTTTGAAAAGGTTGGCGTTGCGGCCTTCGCAATGGCCCGAAGACGGGACGTGCGGCTGAGCGGAACAGAAAAGTGTCATAAGGGGTGATATTTCTTTTCAGAAGTCCCATTCGGAATTAGGCTTCCGAAGGGGCCTGAAACCGCCGTTTTGGACGGCGTCGGGCAGAGAGAACTCGTATTGCCCGAGGAAGTTGATGTGACGCCAGATGATCGGGGAGAGCCGCGCGATGTCGTCGCTGTCCGCTGGCGTCCCGAGGTCACCGTTGGAGCGCAAGGCTTCCTGCATGTAGATCGCGTTCCAGTGGACGATGGCATTGAGTGCCAGTCCAAGGGCGCCGAGTTGCTCCTCCTGTCCCTGTCGCAGAGCGCTTCTGATTTCGCCGCGATCTCCCAGATGCACACGGCGAGCGAGTTTGTGACGCAGTTCCTGTCGGTTCAGCAAAACGAGGATGCGCCGGCGAAATTGCCGGTCGTCGATATAGGGCCACGGCAAGGATTCGCGCCAAATCCTCACACATGGGCGGTTTCGGGTATCTGACGCCTGGCTTTTCGGTGTTTCGGTAGCATGAACGGCAGCGGCGCCGGCGGCGTCGACATATCGAGGACATAGTCGCCGAACCGGTTGATGTGCTCGGTCTGGTAGGGGCTCAAGGTTGCGAGCCCCTCAAGGCTGACCGCTTCGCTGAAGCCGTCGGCCGCGATGCCGTCCAGCGCACGCGTCATCCCGATCGCCGTGTGGAAGATGAGAAGGTTGGCGACGAGATGATTGTATTTGATCATCTTGCGCTGCTCGTCGCGCGCTGCCGCGGTCACGAGTCCGGCGCCTCCGAACCCGGCCCACTGCGCGTAGCGATTGAAGTGCTCGCTCTTGTTGGTGGCGGCGCCGATTGTGCGCCTGAGGTCGGCCGACCCGATGTAGCGAAGCAGGAATCCAGTCCGGACCGCGCGGCCGAGCTCGCGGAAGGCGAAGTAGAGCCGGTTCTTGCGGCTGTAGGTCCCGAGCCGGCGCAGGATCGCCGACGGCAGCAACCGGCCCGCCTTGATCGATAGCGCGACCCTCAGCATGTCGGGCAAGTGCTCGGCGATGAGCTCCCAGTCGATTGGTCCTGAGAACAGCGCGTCGATGTGCGCATACGCATGGCCCGCACCCGGTCTGAACAGGTGCAGATCCTGCCAGTTCCGGATACGCGGCATCAGCTCGATGCCAAGCAGGAGCGCAAGGCCGAAGATCGGGGCCGACTGACCGTGCGTGTCGGCATGTACGGCCGAAGGTTGGATCAGCGAGCGGTTCTCGGCGACAAAATCGAGGATCGAGTGCCCCTCATAGGCGCCGCAGGCGATGAAGCGGGAGAACAGTGCGATGTAGGTGTCGGAGACGAGATAATAACCGATCCCTCCATAGCCGCCGTAGCGGACATGGTACTCGGTCATCAGGCTGGCCGGGTGGATGTCCCACTTCATGCCGTCGGCCGACGCGGTGTCGCCAGAGCCCCAATGCTTGTGCAGGCCGACGGCCGCATAGGCGTCAATGACGGAGGTGATCGCCTCATCGAGCGTCTCTTCGCTCACGTGTCGCTGATTGACGAAAGCGACGTGGCGGCGGTCGAGACCCTTCAGGGATCGTGCCGCCTGCGTCGGACCCAACCCGCAGCCGTAACAGAACGCGGCCGACAGATAGCGCTCGCGCGGGCGATCGAGCTTGGCCTCGAATCCCGAGATGGGTCCAAATGCCCGCGTCCAACCCAGCCAGTGCTCGGTCTCGGCAAGCGCGTCCAGGATGCCGACGGGCGGGAGGCGTTCCTTCATCAGCCGCTCCAGCCGATCGGCGCCACCAGGAACAGCTTTGGCGGTCAAGCGGCCGATGACCGGCCTGCCACCGACGATCTCAACGTGCTCGTTGTCCGGAAACGTGCGGTCGACGTCGCTCGCCACCGCAGCAAGCTTGGTCTTCAGGTCGGCGACGAACGTCGCCGGGTCGGCCGAGACGCCGGCCTGCGCGGTGTAGGCGGCAACGTCGCGATGATATTCCTCCCAGGACACAAGCTGATCGCGATAATCGCCATACTCGTCCGAGCCGGGCAGACAGAGATCGCCCGACTTCAGCTCGTTGACCACCTGGGTGAACAAGCACAGCTCGAAGTAGCGGCGGTCGACCTCGCGGGGCGCGGGCTCGCGGCCCTTCTGCTCGGTGACGAGCGGCCACCATTTGTCCGGCACGAACGACAGGTCGACGAGACCAACGGCGGTGCGATCGGGGCCGCGCCCTTCATCGCGCACCACTGCGAGCTTCAGGTGCCTGTGTCGGCGATGATCGAGCAGAAAGCCGATCGCCTCCTCGACCGAGCGATCCTGCGAGGTCGAGACGGGTCTGGCATGTTCGAGGAAGCGAATGAAGGCGGCACGCTGACCCTTGTAGAAGCGGCTGAGCAGCGGCAGGTGGTTGCCGCCGGCAAGTGCGGCGTGCGCCTCGCATCGTTCGATGACGCCGTCGGCGTCGGGCAGAAGCAGCGCATCGATCGCTGCCAGCCTTGCCGCCGGGTCGTCTGCTCCCTTGGCGGCCATCACGGTCTCGCGCAGGAGCGCTACCAGCGCGTCGGTCTCATCGACATGACGCTTCAGGTGTTCATCGAGCGCCTCCTTGGCGCGGTTGTGCATGCGCGCGGTCAGTCGCACGAACATTCCGGCCGCCTCATCGAGCGCGGCCGCGGCACGCCTGCGCAGGAGCGCCGCGATGAACGTCAGACGTTTGGCTTCCATCATCCGCGACAGATCGGAAGCGTTCAGGCTGCGCGCCTCGGCCGCGAACTGGCGAAGCTTCTGGTCGGGAATGTCGAGGAGCGCATGATCGACCGTCTGCTCGCGGAGCCAGCGCAGATGCAAGAGGAACGCGCGCATGCGCGCCGGGCTCGGACGCTCGGGCTCCGATTTTACCACGTCCCATGCCGAACGGGGTTGGTTGTCCGGTACGGTGAGCAGCGCCAGAAGCCGCTCGCGCGTGTCTGCCGACATCGCCGCGGTGGCCTGCCGATAGTAGCCGCGGTTGACGAGCGCGCGGGCAGTGCGCGCGATCTTCAAGAGCGTGCCGAAAGCCGGCAGCTCGAAACGATGGCGCGCCAGTTCCTCAATCGTGGCATTGACGATGTCAGCCAGGTCGTCACGGCCGCGCGAGGCATTGATCGCCGCAACCGTCGCCGCTTTGCGCGCCAGCGGGCCGTAGGCCGCAACGCCGACATAGTCACGCACGAGCGCCATCAGTCGTGATCGGTAACTCGACGTCGCATTGTAGGCTTCGAATTCCACGACGGCATGGGCCAGCCCCGTGACCGCAGCGATGTGCGTGGTGATCGTCGGCGGCACGTCATCGGGCTGAACGAAATGGCCGAGCCGCTGGAACGTCTTCAGCATGATCAGCAGCGCCAGGCGCGGTCCGGACTGGCGCGTCCGTTTGACGGCAAAGGCCAGCTCGTCCGGTGTGGGCGTAAAAGCCTCCGCGAGCTCGGCCTCGTCGGGGCTCGTGCGCAGCCGCGGATAGGCGGTATGGACGAGCGTCGGCATCGTCAGTCTTCAACCGGGTCGACGGGACGCGCGGTGCGCAACAGCATCTTTCTGACGCCCGACGCTGACATCCCTTCGGTCGCAGCGATCACGCGCAGGCTCATGCCGTCGGCCCGAAGCGCGGCAACGCGGGCGGCGGCTCCGGGGTCCTTCACCGGGCGGCCAAGCCGCTTGCCTTTGGCCCGCGCGTTGGCGAGACCCGCCTTCACCCGCTCGACGATGACCTCGCGCTCGAATTCGGCGAACGATCCGATGACGTGGAAGAACAGCCGGCCCATCGGCGTCGTCGTATCGATCGCCTGGGTGTGGCTGATGAAGTCGACGCCGAGATCACGGAACTCCTGCAGTGCGGCGATGAGCGCGCCGAGTGTGCGGGCGAAGCGGTCGTACTTCCACACCAGCACGCAATCGAAGCGGCGCCGGCGTGCATCCGCCATCAGCGCCTCGAACTCGGGCGCGCGCCGGCGCCGACGCACATCACCCGATGCCTGGTCGACGTACTCTCGAGTGACAAGAAAGCCGCGGTGCTCGGCGTAGGTGCGCAGCTCGCGCAGCTGGGCCTCCGGGTTCTGCTCGCCCGTCGACACCCGCGCATAGATCGCCACTCTCGTCGCCATCGGCTCCTCCGCGCGGCAGATCTCCGTGCTCTATACTGTAGATTAGGACACAGAGATTCTCAGCCGCGCAAGGCCCTGAAAACTATGGCCGGAAAGATCCCGAAATCAGAGGGGTTTAGTGCACGGCCAAAATTGCAGAACACGAAGGGGTCGCTCCAGATCGGCCACAAGGCCCATCCATGTCAAAACGCACGGTAGCGTCAGGTGCCGAAATAACGTCCGGGCCGATCGCCTGTGTGAGGATTTGGAGCGAATCCTTGCCGTGGCCCATATAACGCAGGATATGCAGAGATTTGACGATACGGCCGAGTTCGGAAAGCGCCTTGGCGAGCGTCGTCGGCCGATCCTTGACCTGAAGCATGCGCATGACGCCGGCGGCCTTGAGATGGCCGAGCTTGAGAGATCCGGCCAGACGGATCAAGTCTTCCCAGTTGTCCCGGATCAGGCCTGTATTGATGGTGCCGCGGGCGATCAGGTCGAACGGTCCGTAGTCGGCATTCCTGTCGATGCGCCAGAGCTTGGCGCCGCCGATATCGGCCAGGCGTGGGCTGAACTGGAAGCCGAGCAGCCAGAACAGACCAAAGACCGCGTCCGAATAGGCCGCGGTATCGGACGTGATCTCGATGGGCTCGAGCTCGGTCTCCTGTTCGAGCAGCAAGGCGAGGACGATGAGGCTGTCGCGCAGAGTTCCGGGAACGACGATGGCGCCAAGACCACCGAACTGGTCGGAGAGCATATTGTACCAGGTGACGCCTCGGCTTTGACCGAAATAGCGCGGGTTAGGTCCAGCGTGTATGGCGCTGGCGGGCACCTTGAACCGCAGACCATCGGCCGAGGCGGCCTCGCCCGTGCCCCAGTGGCTGACGATGGGCAGGCGGCTATGGGCCGCAACGATCGCGGCGTTGGCAGCGGCGATGGTTTCTGGACGAATGAAGTTCTGTCCGATCCAGAAAAGCCGATCGCGGCGCAGCGCCGGAACGTCGGGTCTTGCGATCGGTTCGAGGCCGATGTTGCATGCAGCTCCGACGAGCGCGGCGCAGAGGCTGACCTCGAAACTCTCGACCTTGGTCTGGCGCTCGCTGAGATGGGTGAAAGCCCGGGCAAAACCGGTTCGCGCCATGACTTCCAGAAAGATGTCGGGCAGCGCGGCTTTCGGCATGCGTGTTTGAACGACACTTCTCAGCATACGCAGGCTGGGCGGTTCGTCGAGGCGATCGAGCGGAGCGATGACGATCTCGCGCCTGGCGCCAACGGTCTCGAAGCGCAGGTCTTCGTTGAAGCTGGAGCGAGCCGCGGCCCGACGATAGGCATCGTCCAGGCGCCGCGACAAAGCATCGATGTCGGTCTCGGCATCAAGAGAGCGCCCCAAAGCGCGAGCGACGGTAAGGCGCGATTGCTGCCAGATTTTCCCCTCGAGCATGCCGTGCCGGGGATCGGCATACCGAATGCCGGGCGCGGCGAAAACATCACGTCGCTTGAGGGCGGCGCGCCAGGCATCGATGACGGCGAAGACATAGGCGCGGGGGTCACGCACCTTGCCACTCTCCTCGTCCAGAACATGATGCCGCCAGGCTTTAGGAACGACGTTTGTCGGCGCATCTCGCAGTTTGGCGCCGGACCAGTCGGGGACAGACTTCAGATAGGCGATGGCGCTTTCAACGGTCCGTCCGCCGGGAGTGGCATCGGTTTCGATCCGCGTGGCGACATTGAAGA
>JBBSUS010000152.1:0-6093 GCA_038234195.1 Hyphomicrobiales bacterium
CCTGCCGCGCTTTGATTGAAGGAGCCAATCGATGGCCGATAAGAAATCTAGCAGTGCCACGGTCACCGTCGAACAGATCGGTAGCCCGATTCGCCGCCCCAAGGAGCAGCGGGCGACGCTTCGCGGTCTTGGGCTCGACAAGATGCACCGCAAGTCGACGCTCGAAGATACTCCCGCGGTTCGCGGGATGATCGCCAAGGTCGCCCACATGGTCAGGGTCGTCGACCCGGCCTGAGGCTCGGTCGCGGGTGGAATTGACGTCGCAAGCCGTCTTCCATACCGCCCCAAGACATCACACGCCGGCACGAGCCGCGGTCCCGACTTAAGGCGATCGCAGGCGGGCGCGCTGGTCCAGGAGAGAAAACATGAACCTCAACGAACTGTCCGACCTGCCGGGCGCGACACATAACCGCAAGCGCGTCGGTCGCGGTATCGGCTCGGGTAAGGGCAAGACCGCCGGTCGCGGCGTCAAGGGCCAGAAGTCCCGCTCGGGCGTCGCAATCAACGGTTTCGAGGGCGGACAGATGCCGCTCTTCCGTCGTCTGCCGAAGCGTGGCTTCACCAACATCTTTGCCAAGAACTACAACATCGTTTCGGTGGGCCGCATTCAGGCTGCGATCGATGCCGGCAAGCTCGACGGCAAGGGTGCAGTCGACATGGCCTCACTGCAGGCGGCGGGTCTCGTTTCCAAGTCGCGTGACGGCATTCGTCTGCTCGGCGACGGCGACCTTTCGGCCAAGCTGAAGCTGACCGTCGACGGTGCGTCGAAGTCGGCGATCGAGAAGGTCGAGAAGGCTGGTGGTTCGGTGACGGTCACCGGCGCGAAGGCCGAATCGGCTGAGGCCTGAACGGCTTGGCTTCGGCCATGTACGCGATCTTTTGAGTGCATTTTGAAAGGTCGGCCGTCACACGCCGGCCTTTTGCCTGCCCGGAACAGGGCGACCGCGCGACACGACTTCGCGATTGCCGTCTCGGTCCTTTGTCTCATGCCCCTTTGCCTTGCATGAGGCGACCGCGCCGTCTATTTCTCGTGAGCCCTCGGAGGAGGGGCCGTTTGCGCCAGTTTCCGGCGCACCGGCTTTATCTGGTCGGTGCGATGCCGAACCTGAGGGACAATTCGGAGACTTCACGTCATGGCATCGGCTGCGGAACAACTCGCATCGAATTTGAATTTCGCGGCCTTTTCGAAGGCTGAAGACCTGAAAAGGCGCATCTGGTTCACGCTGGGCGCGCTCCTGGTCTATCGGCTTGGCACCTACATTCCGATGCCGGGCATCAATCCGCAGGCGCTGGCGCAGGCGTTCCAGCAGCAGTCGACCGGCATCCTCGGGATGTTCAACATGTTTTCGGGCGGCGCCATCGGCCGCATGGCGATCTTCGCCCTCGGAATCATGCCCTACATTTCCGCGTCGATCATCATCCAGCTGATGACATCGGTCATCCCTTCGCTCGAAAACCTCAAGAAGGAGGGCGAACAGGGTCGCAAGGTGATCAATCAGTACACCCGCTACGGTACGGTGCTGCTGGCGACCGTTCAGGCCTATGGCATCTCGGCGGGCCTGATGACGCAGCCGGGGATCGTGGTGGATCCCGGTGTGTTCTTCCAGTTGACCGCTGTCATCACATTGGTGGGCGGTACGATGTTCCTGATGTGGCTCGGTGAGCAGACCACATCCCGCGGCATCGGCAACGGTATCTCGCTGATCATTTTCGCCGGCATTGTCGCGCATCTGCCGTCCGCCATCGCCAACAGGCTGGAGCTTGGCCGCACCGGTGCGCTATCGACCACGGTGATCCTGCTGGTCGTCGTCGTTGCGATCGCCTGCATCGCCACGATCGTGTTCTTCGAGCGCGCCCAGCGTCGGCTTCTCATCCAGTATCCGAAGCGCCAGGTCGGCAATCGGATGTTCCAGGGCGATACCTCGCATCTGCCGCTTAAGCTCAACACGTCGGGCGTCATCCCGCCGATCTTCGCTTCCTCGCTGCTGCTATTGCCGGTCACGGTCGCCAATTTCACCAACACCGCCGATCTGCCGAGCTGGGCCGGGGCGATCATCGCTTCGCTTGGCCACGGCCAGCCGCTCTACATGCTGCTCTATGCCTCGCTGATCGGCTTCTTCGCCTTCTTTTACACCGCGGTGGTCTTCAATCCGAAGGACACGGCGGACAATCTGAAGAAGCACGGCGGCTTTATTCCGGGCATCCGGCCGGGTGAACGCACCGCCGAATACATCGACTATGTCCTGACGCGCGTCACGGTCATCGGAGCGATCTACCTGGTGCTGATCTGTCTGTTGCCGGAGTTCCTGATCTCGGCGGCGGGCGTGCCGTTCTACCTCGGTGGGACGTCGCTGCTGATCGTCGTCAGCGTCACGATGGACACGGTCGCGCAGATCCAGGGACATCTCCTGGCTCATCAGTACGAAGGTCTCGTCAAGAAGGCCAAACTCAAGGGTGGGAGACGGGGAGCCAGATGAGATTGATACTGCTGGGACCGCCGGGGGCGGGTAAGGGGACCCAGGCGCAACGTTTGATCGCCAAGCACGGGATTCCGCAGCTGTCGACCGGTGACATGCTCCGGGCGGCCGTTGCGGCCGAGACCGAGGTCGGTCTGCAGGCCAAGGCCGTGATGGACGCCGGCCATCTCGTTTCAGACGAGATCGTCAACGCCATTGTTTCGGAACGGATCGACCAGGCGGATTGTGCCGACGGCTTCATCCTCGACGGCTATCCGCGCACGCTGAATCAGGCGGATGCGGTGGAGGAGATGCTGAAGGGCAAGGGACTCGAACTCGACCATGTGATCCAGATGCAGGTCGACGACGAAGTTCTGGTCAGTCGTGTTGCGGGACGCTACTCCTGCGCGAAATGCGGGACAGTCTACCACGACTCGGACAAGACGCCGAAGGTCGATGGCGTTTGCGACAACTGCGGCTCCACGGAGTTCAGGCGTCGCCCGGACGACAATGCCGACACGATGCGGACCCGTCTTCGTGCCTATTACAAGGATACGTCGCCGCTGGTCGGCTACTATCATTGCAAGGGTACTTTGCGGGCAGTCGACGGGATGCAGCCGATCGACGTGGTGACCGAGAGGATCGAGGCCATCGTCGCGTCTTAAACAGGGGCGTTGGTCGTTCGGTTATTGCCGCCGGTTGACTTGTCAAGCCCCGATGCCTTATAGCCTGCCTCAATCGCGAATCCATTGCGTTCGAGGCGGGTCCTTCATTGAGGTCCTGCGCCGATCGCTTTCGGCCGTTGGGCCTCGCGTTATCGCTGCGGGCCTTCAGGCTCGAACCAATCTTAGGAGACTGATGTGGCCCGTATTGCAGGTGTCAACATCCCGACCAACAAGCGCGTCGTCATCGCGCTCCAGTACATCCATGGTATCGGCTCGTCCTATGCCAAGGAGATCGTCAGGAAGGTCAATCTCGGCGACGAACGTCGGGTGAACGATCTCACGGACGCCGAAGTGCTGCAGATTCGTGAGATCATCGACCGCGACTATCAGGTCGAGGGCGACCTGCGCCGCGAGACCGCGATGAACATCAAGCGTCTGATGGATCTCGGCTGCTACCGCGGTCTTCGTCATCGTCGTTCGCTGCCGGTTCGCGGTCAGCGTACGCACACCAACGCCCGTACCCGCAAGGGTCCGGCGAAGGCGATCGCAGGCAAGAAGAAGTAAACAGGGCCCGCGTCTCGCGGGTCCGAACGAGCCCGCCGAGGGCGCCGCGCGTTGTCGGCAAGCTTCGGCGGGTTTTCGCATGAAAAATTGAAGCAAGGCCCGCGCAGCGTGTGCGGGCGTTCTTCTGTAGTGGCGGGAGGCGGGTAAGTCCCTCTTTTCGCGACGGTGTAGCCGCCGGAACTACGGCGGTGTGGATATCAACAGGACAAGATCATGGCCAAAGAACAGCGCGTTCGCCGTCGCGAGCGCAAGAACATTTCGTCGGGTGTCGCCCACGTCAATTCGACCTTCAACAACACGCTGATCACGATCACCGACGCGCAGGGCAACACGATTGCCTGGTCGTCGGCAGGGGCACAAGGGTTCAAGGGTTCGCGCAAGTCGACCCCCTTTGCGGCGCAGGTCGCTGCCGAGGACGCCTCCAAGAAGGCCCAGGAACACGGCATGCGCACCCTCGAAGTTGAGGTCTGTGGTCCGGGTTCCGGTCGTGAGTCGGCGTTGCGCGCGTTGCAGGCGTCGGGTTTCACGATCACTTCGATCCGCGACGTGACACCGATTCCCCATAATGGCGTGCGGCCGCGCAAGAAGCGCCGCGTTTGATGCTGTCGCCGCGTCCCTTTCGAGGTGCGCGGCGCTTTCGCCGATAGGGAGGTGTGTTCCTCCCTCACTCAGACCCATCGCCACGATTGGATGGTGGCGAGGTAACTGAAAGGCATCCATATGATTGCTAGCAATTGGCAGGACCTGACCAAGCCCAACCAGGTCGTCTTCAAGAGTGGCGGAAGCCGTACCAAGGCGAGCCTCATCGCCGAACCCCTGGAGCGTGGCTTCGGCCTCACCATCGGCAACGCGCTACGGCGCGTTCTGCTGTCGTCGCTTCAGGGAGCCGCCGTCACTGCCGTGCAGATCGACGGCGTGTTGCACGAGTTCTCTTCGATCCCGGGCGTTCGCGAGGATGTCACGGACATCGTCCTTAACGTCAAGGAAATCTGCATCGGCATGCAGGGCGAAGGCCCGAAGCGCATGGTCGTTCGGAAGTCCGGTCCAGGCGTCGTCACCGCCGGCGACATCCAGACGGTCGGCGACATCGAGGTCCTGAACCCCGAGCACGAGATATGCACCCTCGACGAGGGCGCCGAGATCCGCATGGAGTTCACGGTCAACACCGGCAAGGGTTACGTGCCCGCCGACCAGAACCGCGCCGAGGATGCGCCGATCGGGTTGATCCCGGTCGACTCGCTGTTCTCGCCGGTCAAGAAGGTGTCCTATAAGGTCGAGGCAACCCGCGAGGGTCAGGACCTCAACAAGGACAAGCTGACGATGGAGATCGTGACCGACGGTTCGATCTCGGGTGAGGACGCGGTCGCTTATGCTGCCCGCATCATTCAGGATCAGTTGTCGGTGTTCGTCAACTTTGAGGAGCCGCAGCGCGACCAGCGCGGCGCTCCGATGGGTGGTGTTGCCGACGAGCAGATCGCCGAGCTTGCCTTCAACCCGGCACTGCTTAAGAAGGTCGACGAGCTGGAACTCTCCGTCCGCTCGGCCAACTGCCTGAAAAACGACAACATCGTCTATATCGGCGATCTTATCCAGAAGACCGAGGCCGAGATGCTCCGGACGCCGAATTTCGGCCGCAAGTCGCTCAACGAGATCAAGGAAGTCCTGGCCTCGATGGGTCTCCATCTCGGAATGGAGGTCACAGACTGGCCGCCTGAGAATATCGACGATCTCGCCAAGCGTTACGAAGACCAGTACTAAGCGCTCGGTCCGAAAGGCATGCCCCGGCGGTGTCCGTATCGCCTGGGTCTCAATCATTCAAAGGAACGGCGACCTGTCGCGTGAGCGGCAGGGACGCAAAGATCCCGACTCCCGGTGCACGACACCGGCTTTTTCGACTTTGAGGAAAAACCCATGCGTCACGCCAAACGCGGTCGTAAGCTCAACCGCACCGCCAGCCACCGCAAGGCGATGTTTGCCAATATGGTCGCATCGCTCATCCAGCACGAGCAGATCGTGACCACGCTGCCCAAGGCGAAGGACCTTCGCCCGATCGTCGAGAAGATGATCACGCTGGGCAAGCGCGGCGACCTGCATGCCCGCCGCCAGGCGATCAGCCAGGTTCGCGACCCGTCGGTCATCGGCAAGCTGTTCGACACGCTCGCCCCCCGCTATGCCGATCGCAACGGCGGCTACACCCGCGTCCTGAAGGCCGGCTTCCGCCGTGGCGACAATGCGCCGCTCGCGGTGATCGAGTTCGTCGACCGCGATGTGAATGCCCGCGGCCAGATCGACCGCGACCGCATCGAGGGCGAAGACGAATCCGAAGCGGCATGAGCCGGCGACGGCTTTCGGTATTCTGAGACAAAAAGGGGCCTGTTGGCCCCTTTTTCATGTCTGCCGCTGAGGCG
>JBBSUS010000153.1:0-6084 GCA_038234195.1 Hyphomicrobiales bacterium
CGCGCCCGCCAGGCGACCGACGATCTGTGGGCGCTGATCGTCACCAAGAACATCGCGCTGGATCAGGCCGCGCCGATGGCAGGCGCAGATTCTGACGTCCAGTCGCCACCCGTCGGCGACGCAAACCGTCCTGTCGATCAGGGGGCGGGGAAAAAGCAGAGGCCGGCTGGGAGCCAAGGCTCCGGCGCCGACAGCGGCGGCCTCGATTCCGGTCCGCAGACCGTTCCCTCGCCGGACGGCGCGTCCGGCGACGACGGATCGCCCGCGAAATAGCTGACGAAGCGAGGCTTGTGGGTCCGCGAAAGCCGGAAGTGCGACGCAACTCCCAAGCGGGGGTCGCGTCGAATTCACAATTGGGTTGAGGGCAACGGCCAGGGATCGACGCACCGCGAACACACGTCACGCGCCGGTGATGTGCTTGAAGCTGTCGACGCCTGGGTCAGGCCGTCAGCATTCTTCGCCAAAACGGTCTGCGACGAGGCGTTCGATGGCGTCGAGGGCCTGATCTGCCTCGGGTCCCGTGGCGCTGACCGTGATCGTCGTGCTGAGGCTGGCCGCCAGCATCATCAGCCCCATGATCGACTGGCCACCGACCGTCATGTCCTCGCGCGACACGGTGATCGCGGCGTCGAAGGCTTCCGCCGTCTGGACGAATTTCGCCGAGGCCCGCGCATGCAGGCCCCGACGGTTGACGATCGTGAGAAGGCGCGGCCTCAAGGCATCGTTCGAAGCGGCACCGTCTTCTGGCTCCGTCCTCACGGCTTGCGATCCTGGCAACGCTACCTCCTCGTCCGGCATGCGATCTTCGCCTTCGCAATACGGGTTGGTGGTGATGTCGGATGCCATTTCAATCGTTGCGGACGGCTCCTGGGCCGCGCGCTCGTCAAAATCTGTCATTTCCCGCTGAGGACCCGGCTTGCGACATTGATGTATTTGCGGCCGGCATCCTGCGCTTCCACGAGCGCGTCGGCGAGCGTCTTGTCCTCGCGCACGCTGGCGAGCTTGATCAACATCGGCAGATTGACACCTGCCAAGACATCGATCCGCGTGCCGTCCATCACCGAGATCGCAAGGTTGGACGGGGTGCCGCCGAACATGTCGGTCAGGATGATGACCCCGGCGCCGCGCTCGGCCCTGGCGACCGCTTCGACGATGTCGATGCGCCGCTGCTCCATGTCGTCCTCGGGCCCGATCGAGATGGTCTCGAAGGCATCCTGTGGCCCGACCACGTGTTCCACCGCGTGGCGAAACTCGTCCGCAAGCCGGCCATGTGTGACGAGCACCAGTCCGATCATGCCGATACCGCCATGACCCGGCGGCCGGACGAGCGACGGATACGTTGGGATTTCAATTGGTCACTCCCTCGAAGAGCATCGGGTTCTGCGCCCGCTCGCCCACGCACGACGATGGCCAGGAACACGCGGCCATATTGCAACGCATTCTCGCATCCTGCCGGCGATGCGCAAGTGAAATGTCACGTGTGATCGACGAGTGTCGATTACGGCTCTTCCGTCAGCGTGCCGAGGGCGAGCGAAACCAGGATGTCGGCGCCGAAGGCGGACTGTCGCATCGGCAGCCGGATCAGCCGCACCGCAACCCCGTAGGCCGTGGTGCTTTCCGGCGCCGGCAAGCGCTCGATCGCCTCGGGGGCGGCCAGTTCGACGACCAGGTCCAGTCTCGTGGACCCGGCCGTCGATGCCTCCCGCAGAATCCCGACGCCGGAAATCTCGATCAGGCCGGAGAGGCGTTCGGGCACCGAAAGCCGTGGGGCGTCGTTGCCCTGCTCGACGATCACCCGGTCGTCGGCGACGAGGCGCGCATCGACGCCGAGAGCGCCGCCGCGGCGCAGTGTCGACAGGCACAGCGCCGATTTGCCCGAGCGCGCCGGACCGACGATGAGGATGCCGAGGCCGTTCAGCACAAGCGCGCAGCCGTGGATGTTAGAACGTCCGCTCATTCGGCCGGAAAGGTCACGATGAAGCGCGCGCCGACGACGCCGTTCGGTGAATCGTCATCCATGATGTTCTCGGCCCGGATCGTACCGCCATGGGCTTCCACGATCTGCCGCGAGATCGACAGGCCGAGACCGGAGTTCTGGCCGAAGGCCTCTTCGGCGGGGCGGTCGGTGTAGAAGCGCTCGAAGATCCGGTCGATGATCTCGGCCTGGATGCCGGGGCCGTTGTCTTCGAACGTCGCCACCACCTTTTGCCCGCGGCGTCTCAGATAGACGTCGATCCGGCCGTTCGACTGGGGAACGAAGGAGCGGGCGTTTTCGATCAGGTTGGTGAAGACCTGGGTGAGCCGCAGATCGTGGCCGTTGATCGCATAGCCGTCGCGCATGGAGGGCTGCAGCGCCTGCTTCTGGAAGGTGATCTCCACGGCGCGGCCGCCGCGGGCATGGGCCTTGGCGCCTTCGACGACGGAGCGCAGGAGAGCCCCCAGATCGACCTTGGCGGCCACCTGGCGCGCGAGTTCGGCGTCGAGCCGCGAGGCATCGGAGATGTCGGTGATCAGCCGGTCGAGCCGGCGCACATCGTGCTGGATGATGTCGAGCAGCCGTGCCTTGGAGGTTTCGTTGCGGGCCAACGGAAGGGTTTCGACAGCGCTGCGCAGGGAGGTCAGCGGGTTCTTCAACTCGTGCGAAACATCGGCCGCGAAGCTCTCGATGGCGTCGATCCGGGCGTAGAGCGAATTGGTCATGTCGCGCAGCGCCGTCGCCAGATTGCCCACCTCGTCGGCGCGTTCGCCGAAATCGGGGATCACCGTGCGCTCGTTGACGCCGCGCCGCACGCGGATCGCCGCGGCGGAAAGCTTTCGCAGCGGCGTCGCGATCGTCGAGGCGAGGAGGATCGACAGGACGATGGTGACGAGGGCTGCCACGGCGAAGACGCGCACGATGGCCGTCCGCTCGGCCTGGACGATCTTGTCGATGTCGCCGCCCTGGGTCGATAGCAGCAGCACGCCGAGGACGGCGCGAAAGCGCTGGATCGGCACCGCGACCGAGACGATGAGTTCGCCCGATTCTGTGGCGCGCACCACGGTCGCCGGTCCGCCAGTCAGGGCGTTCATCACCTCGGGATAGGCGGTGCCGGTGCCACCCGGCGTTTCCTTGTAGACCGGCAGGTCGGAGCGCTGGAACAGCCGACGGAACCAGTCAAGCACCGCCTCGACCGCTTTGGGCTCGCTGGCTTCTTCGACAGGCGGCAGGTCGTAGCGCAGGATCTGGCCGCGTGAATAAAGGTGCCGCGAATCGAGGATGAGGTTGGCGTCGCGATCATAGAGCCGGGCGCGGGTGCGGGTCGGCGAGATCAGCCGTCGCAAGAATGGTGCGACGCGCTCCGGATTGATCGGAAAGTCGAGGCTGTCCGTCGACTCCGCACTCGGTGCCAGCGTGTCGCCGGCCTGCAGCTCCAGAAGCTTTTCCGGGTCGAGGGTGATCGAGTTGGTCTCGACGGTCGCCGATGAAGCAATTGCGCTGGCGATGATCTCGCCTTGGGTCAGAAGGCTTTCGACGCGCGCGTCGATGAGACCGGCGCGGAACTGGTTGAGATACAGGATGCCCGAGACGAGGACGATCAGCGCGACGAGATTGAGGAAGACGATGCGCCGGGTGAGCGAGGAGAAGATCGTGTGGTCGAGGATCCATCGCGAGCGTACGACCACCCGCCGCAGGAAGGGCAGCCGCCTGAGCTGCATCCGCACGATCGCCTCGCGGCGCCGGCTGCGCCGGGCGGCGGCCGCCCTGTCCGCGTCCCGATCGGTCGCAGTGTCGGAGGAGCGGCCGGCGCGCCTTGCCGCGTCGCCCTTCAGGTCCTCATCGTGCGGGACGCTCACCATCGATGGCGATCAGGCTTCGCGGAAGCGATAGCCGACGCCGTAAAGGGTTTCGATCATGTCGAAATCGTCGTCGATCGCCTTGAACTTCTTGCGGAGGCGCTTGATGTGGCTGTCGATCGTGCGGTCGTCGACGTAAACCTGCTCGTCATAGGCCGCGTCCATCAGCGCATCGCGGCTTTTTACGACGCCGGGACGCTGCGCCAGCGAGTGCAGGATCAGGAATTCGGTGACGGTCAGCGTCACTGGCTGGCCTGTCCAGGTGCAGGTGTGGCGCTCCTGGTCCATCACCAGCAGCCCCCGCTCCAGCGAGGCCTCCGGCGTCGACTGGACACCCCTGGCGGCGGCTTCGCGCGCCGCGCCGCGCCGCAGGATCGCCCGCACCCGCTCCACCAGCAAGCGCTGCGAGAACGGTTTGCGGATGTAGTCGTCGGCGCCCATCTTGAGGCCGAACAGTTCGTCGATCTCCTCGTCCTTCGACGTCAGGAAGATCACCGGAATGTCGGATTTCTGGCGCAGGCGGCGCAGCAACTCCATCCCGTCCATGCGCGGCATCTTGATGTCGAAGATGGCCAGGTTCGGCGGACGCGACTGCAGCCCCTCCAGCGCCGAGGCGCCGTCGGTGTAGGTTTCGACACGGTAGCCCTCGTTCTCGAGCGCGATCGAGACCGACGCGAGAATGTTGCGGTCATCATCGACCAGGGCGATCGTTGGCATTTCGGCACTCTCCAGTTTCCACCCTCCCTGCGATCGAGGTGGTGTGCGGGCTTCTGACGGGGAGGGGTCCCGATGTCCGTAGGCTTCGGCCGGCGCATGGTTCAATCGCGTGGCATCGCTCATCTGCGGTCACCAATCCGGTTTGTCGAGACCGGGTTCCGCGCGATCAGTGTGCTTTAAATGTGGCAGTTCCACAAAATTACAAAGGCGTAACCGCAAAACTTACGCGACGGAAGCGTCTCGCACGCATTCGGGTGCCTGCTCGCCGCCCCCGGACTGTCCAGAACTCGGCAAATGCCGCGATTTGTCCGGCCCAAGTTTTGAAGGGTGTAGGCCCGAGGCGATGAATGCAACATGAACCGATTGAATCGCCGGCTTACTGATCTAAATCGATTAAGCTGCTGTTTCAACTGACATTTATGTGTCAAGATGGGTTGATGACTTGCTGGTTGCGCAGTAGTTAGCAAGACAACGCGACCGTCCGCCTGGGGTCAGGAGGGGGCGTGTCGGCGAGGCATACGAACCGGGAGTGAGACCGATGGACGAAATCGGGACGAGAAATCCAGACAGCGGCATCGAGACGACCGGCCTTGCCGAACTTGCATCGTTGCGCTGGAACCTGTCGGCCACCGATCTCATCGAGACCGCGATCCGCCGTGGCGAGGGCAAACTGACGGCCCATGGCGCCCTGGTGGTCACCACCGGCAAGCACACCGGTCGTTCTGCCAAGGACAAGTTCGTCGTGCGCGACGCGAACACAGAAGATGTCGTGTGGTGGGACAACAATGCCGCCATGTCGCCTGAGCAGTTCGCGGCGCTGTACGAGGACTTCAAGGCCATGGCCAAGGGCCGAGACCTCTTCGTCCAGGACCTGATCGGCGGCGCCGATCCGGAAAATGCCATCCGCGTGCGGGTCGTCACCGAATACGCCTGGCATGCTCTGTTCATCCGCAATCTTCTGATCTGCCCACGCCGCGAGGACCTCGCCTCCTTCGTGCCGGACATGACGATCATCGACCTGCCCTCCTTTCGGGCAGACGCCGAACGCCACGGCGCTCGCAGCGAGACGATCATCGGCTGCGATCTGACCCGCAACATCGTGCTCATCGGCGGCACCTCCTATGGCGGCGAGATGAAGAAATCGGTGTTCACGGCGTTGAATTACCGCCTGCCCGAAAAGGGCGTGATGCCCATGCACTGTTCTGCCAATGTCGGGCCTGACGGCGACACCGCCATCTTCTTCGGCTTGTCGGGGACCGGCAAAACGACGCTCTCGGCTGATCCGCATCGCACATTGATCGGTGACGACGAGCACGGGTGGGGAGAGGACGGCATCTTCAACTTCGAGGGCGGGTGCTACGCCAAGACCATCCGCCTGTCGCCCGAGGCGGAGCCGGAAATCTACGCGACCACCCGCAGGTTCGGCACGGTGCTCGAGAATGTGGTGCTCGACGCCGACCGCGTGCCCGACCTCGACGACGGCTCGCTGACCGAGAACACCCGCGCCGCCTATCCGCTGAGCTTCATCCCGAA
>JBBSUS010000154.1:0-6070 GCA_038234195.1 Hyphomicrobiales bacterium
ATCGCTACCTTCCCGGCGACATAGAGCTCGGTCATGGTTTCCAGGACATCGGGAATCCGGTCGCGCAGCTTGAGGGTGGCAATCAGGCTTTCGACCTGATTGTCCATGTCGAGGGAGGCAAGCGCCTGCAACTGCTCGGCGGCCGTTTCCAGACCCTCGACCGGCTTGCCCGCAGCTGTCGCACGGTCGGCGAGGCTCACGTCGAGCACGGCCGTGCCGCCGGCCTTGCGAGCGGTTTCGCAGGCCGGCAACATCAGCGTCATGGCTGAAAACCACGGCTGCAGCGTGCGCACCGCCTGGAAGGGCACGCCCTTTTCGGCGAGCGCGGCCTTCACTTCCATCTCGTCGGCCGGCTTCAGGAGAGCGTCCAGGGTCAGCCCGGCCGGCAGGTTGACGTATTCGGGATGGGAGAAGAAGGCGGCGGCGGCCTTCTTTGGATCGGTGACGTCGGTGGTTTCGATCACCAGCGTGCGTGCCGCACGGAAGGCGGCGTCGGCGGATTCGGGCAGGGTCACGACGCGCGGATCGGTCAAATGCATCGTGCCGTAGAGAAAGGACGCGGCGAGGCCGGGCTTTTCGATGCGCCAGAGCTTGCCGTCGCCATTCTCGACCTTGGCGGCCTCAGCCTCGACGTCCGCGAGCTTGCCGTCGGCTTTCAGCTGATCGACGAGGCTGTGCCCGGCGCAGGCCGGCGCATCGGAAGACGGCGTCGGTTCAGCGGGTGATGGGGCGGAGGCTGGCGCTGGCGTGGTGGGCAAAGGGGTGGCGGCGCGGGCCGTGGCTGCCGCAACGAGGCCGACGAGCAGCAGCGCAGCGACGAGGCTCGGCAAGGCGAAGGCCAGTCGCAATGCAGTGCGAGCGAGACGATCGAGACGGTTGTCGACAACGCCGTGCGCTGGGGCGTTCGAGCCGAGACCGTCGCACGAAGAGCGGCGAAGAGCGGCGATGGGCATGGAGCAACTCCCGACGAATGGACGCTGAAGCCTAGCGGGCAAATGCGACCAAACCCCTAAATCGACCACAGCCGCGGTGACGATCCGATGGGGCCGGTGCACCTGTCACCGCTTGCGATGATCGCGCGACGCGGAGGATGCGAGCCGTTGCGCGCTTCAGCCCTTGGCCATGCGGCGCCGCGCCCTGGGATGAGCGCCGTCGTAGATCGACACCAGGCGGGCGGCATCGACGGCAGTGTAGTTCTGGGTGGTCGAGAGGCTCGCATGGCCGAGCAGATCCTGGATCGTGCGCAGGTCCCCGCCGGCCGACAGGAGGTGCGTTGCGAAGGAGTGACGCAGCGCGTGAGGGGTCGCCGAATCGGGAAGGCTGAGCGCGCCGCGGAGCCGCGCCATGGTGCGTTGGACGATCTGGGGCCGCAGCGGGCCGCCGCGGGCGCCGCGAAACAGCGGCTCCTTGGCATTCAGCGCATAGGGGCAAAGGCGCCGATAGTCGGCAACGGCGCTGAGAACGGCTGGGAGCAGGGGCACCAGCCGCGTCTTGCCGCCCTTGCCGACGATCGCCATGGAGCGGGCCGTGGGGTCGGCAAGCGCATCGCCGGGCAGGGACAGCGCCTCGGAAATGCGCAGGCCACAACCGTAGAGCAGCGTTGCAACCGCGACGTCGCGGGCCGATAGCCACGGCTCGCTGGCAAAGGCGCCCGCCTCTTCGGTGACCTCGACGGCATCAACGACGCTCAACGGACGCGGCAGGGATTTCGGCTGCTTGGGCGCCCGCATCGCCTTGGCACCTGCCGAGGAGGCCAGATCCCTTCGCTCCAGGTGGCGCACGAAGGAGCGGATACCGGCCAGGCCGCGGCCCAGCGACTTCGCACCCGCCCCGTCGCGGCGACGCGAGGCAAGAAAGCCGCGCAACTCTGCGGTCTTCAGGTCGGCGAGATCCGACAGCATCGCCGGTCGGGCATTGTATTCGGTGAGGAAGACGAGGAATTGCCTCAGATCGCGCTCATAGGCGGCGATCGTGTGCGGGCTGGCGTTGCGTTCGGCCGCGAGCGCCGCGAGCCAGGCCGCCTTGTGCTGAAGAAGCGGGCCGGTGGCGTGGGTGAGGAGGGTGTCGTTCATCGGTTGCCGCCCCATCGTTTCCGCAGACGACCGACCTCGTCGCTTATGCCGAACCCCACCACACCGCATCCGACCCGTTCATGGGGCGGATCATGGGCCGGATCATCCTATCGCCGCCGGATGAACGGTTCGTATTCATCGGCCGGCGGCTGGAACCGGTCAACTCCCCGTCAGTTGACCCACCGACCGACCGGCACCACTCGACGAAGTGCAGGTCGCATCCCATTCTTGTCGCACGGACGGCTTTGAACGCCGTGCGACCCTATTTTCGAAAGGACTTTCCCATGAAACGTCATGCAACAGCCGTCTGGTCCGGGGCTCTCGCCGACGGCAAGGGTTCGATCACGACCCAGTCCGGCGCACTCCAGGACAATGGCTATTCCTTCAAGGCCCGCTTCGAGGACGAGAGCGGCAAATCCGGCACCAATCCGGAAGAGTTGCTGGCCGCATCCCACGCCGGGTGCTTTGCCATGCAGCTTTCGCATTTCCTCGCCGAGGCCGGCCATCCGGCCGATGAGTTGAAGGCCACAGCGACCGTCACGGTCGAGCAAGTCGCCGACGGCTTCGAGGTGAAGTCCAGCGCGCTGAAGCTCGACGCCAAGGTGCCGGGCATCGACAAGGCGAAGTTCGACGAACTCTGCACCAAGGCCAAGACCGGTTGCCCGATCTCCAAGGCGCTGGGTGCGATCACCGTGACGCTGGAAGCGACGCTCGCCTGATCCGGGCGAGTTCGGAGGAGGAACCCGCCGAGATGATGTCAGGCGGCCCGGACCTTTGGTTCGGGCCGTTGTTCGTGAACATGGTGAGACCGAAGCTGCATTCTTCTCGCGCCCGCGGGAGAAGGTCCGGCAGGGGATGAGGGTCTCGTAGGGCGTATGCTTCACAAGCCGTGAGAGCCCTTCAAACCCTCACCCGGCTGCTCGCTATCGCTCGCATCCACCCTCTCCCGACTCGGGAGAGGAACGGCGCGTGTCCGTCGAGCTCTCGTTCGCATTCTCCGGCGCGAGCCACTCGTCTCGCCCATCCTGCGGACCCGTCTCCCAATTGGGGAGCGGGACGGAGCCCGAGGCCTTCAAAGCCTCACTCGTCCTTCTTCGTCCGCCCATACAGCTCCAGCCGATGCGAGACGATCTCGTAACCGAGTTCACTGGCGATCTCCTCCTGCAGCCGCTCGATGCGCTCGGAGCGGAACTCGACAACGTCGCCGGTGTCGAGGTCGATGAGGTGGTCGTGGTGGATGCCGTCGGCCCCCTCGAAGCGGGCGGGGCCACCCTCGAAGACATGGCGCTGGATGGCGCCCTTCTCCTCCAGAAGTTTCATCGTCCGGTAGACGGTCGATAGCGAAATCGTCGGATCGATGGCGCTCGCCCGGCGAAAGATCTCGACCGCATCGGGATGATCGCCGCCGCATTCGGCGAGAATCGAAAGGATCGTCCGCCGCTGCCGGGTGATTCGGACGCCGGCCTCGCGCAAAAGCCGTTCATGGTCGGTGGGAATCTGCCCGGCAGGGGTCTGGCCGGTGCGCGTGCGACCGCTGGTGTCCCCACCCGACAGGCCGTTCCCAGCCGGTTTGCCGGAAGCAGACTTTGAACTGCCGTCGTCGCTCACGGGGCGGCCGGCAGGTACAGCGCGGGGCTTTTCAGGTGCGACCGGCAAGCGCCGGGTGGAATCAGCTTTGGTCATCGCGGCGATCATGCCGAATTCTGCGGCGCTTCGCATCCCCCCGGTTCTCGCAGCTGTCGACGCGATCGATGATGCCGGGTTGGAACGCTGGTGCCGCGCGCGTGTCACCTGTCCCGCAAGAGGGTCGTGACCCGCCTGAAACGCGGTCTTCGGCGTGCTGATCGGAGGCTCCGCAGGATACGCCGGTCGACGAATCATGGGTCGGTGTCGCTTGCGCGGTGCCTCATTGCGCCGTGAACGGCCCGGGATTTTCTTTGTTGCAAATGGTTTGCAACTGCATTATTCGTTGCAACGTCCTTCGCGTCTCGCGCTCCAAATCCCCGTGTACGAGGAATTTTCTATGACGAAATCGGCCGACGCCGCCTTGGCGCCCGATTTTGACGGGTTTCGTTCGCCTGTCGGCGAATCATCCCTGTCGGAATCCTTCCGAAGCGTGCAGACCCATCCGGGGCGCAGCGCGTTTCGGCGGTTCCTCGCCTTCGTCGGACCGGGATTCCTCGTCGCGGTCGGCTACATGGATCCGGGAAACTGGGCGACCTCGATCGCCGGTGGATCGCAGTTCGGCTACACGCTTCTGGCCGCCGTGCTCGTCTCGTCGCTGATGGCGATCCTCCTGCAGGCGCTGTGCGCGCGCTTCGGCATTGCCACGGGACGCGATCTCGCCCAGGCCTGCCGCGATGCGTTTCCCAAACCTGTCGGCTATGTGCTCTGGGTGCTGGCGGAACTGGCGATCATTGCCACCGATCTCGCCGAGGTCATCGGTACGGCGATCGGCCTGCAGCTTCTGTTCGGAATGCCGCTCGTCTGGGGCGTGGCGGTCACCGCGCTGGACGTGTTCCTGATTCTCTATCTGCAAAATCGCGGATTTCGCTGGGTTGAGGCCTTTATTGCGACGATGATCCTCATCATCGCGCTCTGCTTCGTCGGTCAGTTGATCCTCGCCCAGCCGTCGATCGCCGCGATCTTCGTCGGCTTTCTGCCGACGCCGGCCATCGTGACCAATCCGGTCATGCTGTATCTGGCGCTCGGCATTCTCGGTGCGACGGTGATGCCGCACAATCTGTATCTTCACACCGGCATCGTTCAGACCCGGGCGTTCGAGCGGAACGATGAGGGCAAGCGCGAGGCGATCAGGTTCGCAACCCTCGATTCGACCATCGCCCTGGGATTTGCATTGATCGTCAACGCCGCGATCCTGATCCTGGCCGCCGCTGCCTTCTACGATCGGGGCGCGGGGACCGTCGAAGACCTCAGCCAGGCGCATTCGCTGCTGGCACCGCTGCTCGGCGCTTCGATCGCGCCGATCCTCTTCGCCGTGGCACTGCTCGCTTCGGGCCTGTCCTCGACCGTGACGGCGACACTCGCTGGCCAGATCGTCATGCAGGGATTCCTGCGCCTGAAGCTGTCCATGGTGGTGCGCCGGCTTCTGACCCGAGGTCTCGCCATCATCCCCGCGGCGATCATCATCATCCTTTATGGCGAGAAGGGCGCGGGGAACCTCCTAGTGCTCAGCCAGGTGGTGCTGTCCCTGCAGCTTCCCTTCGCCGTCGTGCCGCTCGTGATGTTCTCGGCGGACAAGAGCAAGATGGGTGAATTTCGGGCGCCGCTTTGGGTACTCGTCCTGGCAGTGCTGATCGCCATCGTGATCATCGGGCTGAACATGAAGCTCGTCTTCGATTTCCTGACGACCGGGACCGCTTGAACGCTCCCTACGGGCAAGCCTTGGCGCGCCGTTTCGAGAACCGCCGGCGACCGTCCGAGTGATCAGGCATCGAGACGGCGGCGAAAGGTCAGCCGTAACGTCGGCAGGGATAGGGCCGATCCCGAGACAGCAAGCAGGCCCCGTCCTCGTATCGGACGGCGGGGCTTCAAAAGTCCGAAACCCATCCTTATATGAACGAGGAGTGACGCCGGGGAACCTTGCAACGCAAGGCTTCGCCGGTTTCTGGAAAAATTGCTGCACTGCATTTTTTTCCAGAAAGGCTGTTGACGGGGAAAGCCGGGTCAGCCTATAAGCCACTCATCGACGGCGAGGGCGCCGCCGGCGAGCCCTTCGGTTCACTCTAACGGTCGCCTTCGACGCAGATATCCAGAAGGTTTGACCGGCAACGGTCCAGGTCTTCGAAAGGGCGAAACGGGAAAATCCCGGAGCGACCCGACGGTGAAGCTTTCACCGTGTTCTTTGAAAACTGAAGATTGAGAAGAAAGAGAAGCGTGGGCGGCGGATATGTCGGCTGGTTTTTCCGGGTTTGTTTTCGGACGAATTTGGGGATTCCATCAAGAGACAGACTGACTGTTTACGTTTCGGTATGAGA
>JBBSUS010000155.1:0-6057 GCA_038234195.1 Hyphomicrobiales bacterium
CGGCCTCTATATCCGCGAGCAGTCCGAACCTCTCATCGTGGTCAAGACCGGCTTCGAGAGCGTCATCGACGAGTTCGCTGCGCGCCATGGCTTCCTCTACGGCCTCTTCGCCGTCGCGCTGGCCATCTTCACCGGCTGGTTCGGGCGGATCGTTTTCAAGCGCGACTAGTTAGAGGCTGCATGAGCACTTCGAAAGACACAGCCGCACTCGGCGAAGGTCCCATCCCACTTCGCAACGCCCCCCCCACCGCGCCCGCGCGAGAGCCGCATGCGCAGCCGGCGCCCGCAGGTGAGTACGGCGGCGTCGCTGGAAGGCGAGACGAGGGCACCCATCATCGCACCGCCTGGGCACTGGGGCTTCTCGGCCTGATACCCTTCATCGTGATGGCCGGCCTGCTGCTTTATGCCGGTCGCGACTTCATCGCCTTTTCATCACTGATACTGGCGTTTTCGGGCTATTCGGCAACGATCCTGGCGTTCCTCGGCGGTATTCGCTGGGGCAGCGGCGTCGTTCTCGGCCATCATGAGACTCGCACGCTGATTCTGTCGGTGGTGCCGTCGCTGGTCGCCTGGGCGCTTTTGTTCGTGCCGAGCCCCTGGATGTTCGCCGGTTTTGCTGTGGCCTTCGCTGTCCTGGGGGCGTGGGACTTCGTTGGCGCGCGGGGTCGGTCGCTGCCGACGTGGTTCGGCAAATTGCGGTTGGTGCTGACGGTGGTGGTTGTCATCTGCCAGCTTGTGGCTTTCCTCTCGACCTTCTGATCGATCTCAGGAACGGCGATTTCAGCCTCTGCAGAGGCTGGAGAAGCCGATCGGATAGATGCGGGTCAGGCCGATGACGTAGGCAGTGGCCGAGGCCGCTTGGAACAATCCGCTGAAGGCTCGATCGAGCACGTTGAGACCGCCCGTGGTCACGCCGAAGGATGGCAGGATCATCCGTTCGCCGTCCGACGCGAAGCAGGCACTGCGCCGCGACTTGCCGCCGGCCGAGACCTGCGCAATGGGGTGAAGATGTCCCGCGACTTCGCCTTCTCGCCGCTGCGGCGAGGGCTCATGGCGGAAGGCGAGACGGCCGAAGCGCGCTTCCATTGCCGTTTCACCACCGATGCCGCAAGGCGGCTCGGGATCGTGGTTGCCGGCGATCCAGAGCCAGGTGCGGCCGCACATCTCGGCCGCCAATCGCTCGCGGAAGATCGACGGCATCAGGGCAGCGCCCGGCCTGTCGTGGAACGAGTCTCCGAGGCACACGACCTGTTTGGGCAGATGACGGGCGAGAGCCGCCGAGAGCAGATCGAGCGTCGCGCCTGTGTCGTAGGGCGGCAGCATCATGCCGCGGCGCGCGAAGGCGGCACCCTTTTCCAGATGCAGGTCTGAGACCACGAGCAGATCATGGGCGGGAACATAAAGAATGCCGGACGGATCGCAGAGCACGGCCTCGCCGCACAACTCCATCTCGTGCGCCTCGCATTCGCTCTGCTTTCGCCGCCGCGCCAGCCCGTTCATCCGTTCCCGTTCTCCTCGCCTTCGTACGTCGCAGGCCGCCGATGATTCGCCTTTCGTTCCATTGAATCATGCTTTGCGACCAAGGCAAGGCGACGCAATGCCGCCGCTGGCGATCGATGGCATCGGCGCGTTCGGCACGGGCTCCTTGCCGATGCATGGCAGCATTGCAGCTCACCGTCGTTGCGCTTTGTCACCGATTCGCGTTATATCGCACCGCAATAAGGACCTGCCACGAGGCGGGTGGCTATGCCGGGCGCCTATCCCTCGGCCAATCCAGACGCCAGACCTGACCGTTTCACGCTGCCTCGATACCGGGGCCGCAGGCCGAAGGGCTCTCGCCCTCGCTGCGGACCGCGATCGAACGGTGACCGGCCTCGCGTCCAGATCTCAATTCGGGGCCGATGTTTTCGACTTCCAATCTCAAGGCCGAATGGTTCGGCAATATTCGCGGTGACGTCCTTTCAGGCATCGTCGTCGCGCTCGCCCTCATTCCCGAGGCGATCGCCTTTTCGATCATCGCCGGCGTCGATCCGCGCGTCGGCCTTTACGCCTCCTTCTCGATCGCGGTCCTGATCTCGATCTTCGGCGGCCGGCCCGGGATGATCTCGGCTGCAACCGCCGCGACCGCGGTTCTGATGGTCACGCTGGTGCGCGATCATGGGCTGCAATATCTTTTCGCCGCGACGATCCTGGCGGGCGTCATCCAGATGATCGCCGGCGTCCTGCGGCTGGGCGACCTGATGCGGTTCGTGTCGCGCTCGGTGATGACGGGTTTCGTCAACGCTCTGGCGATCCTGATCTTCATGGCGCAACTGCCCGAACTGACGAACGTGCCTTACATCACCTACGTCCTCGTCGCGGCCGGGCTCGCGATCATCTATCTCTTTCCGTATGTGACGAAGGCGGTGCCGTCGCCGCTGGTTTCGATCGTGATCCTGACGCTGGTCACGGTGTATTTCGGCCTCGATGTGCGCACGGTCGCCGACATGGGCGAACTGCCCTCGACGCTGCCGGTGTTCCTCATCCCGGACATTCCGCTCAATCTCGACACGCTGCTGATCATCCTGCCCTATTCGGTCGGCATCGCCATGGTCGGCCTACTGGAAAGCCTGATGACCGCCAAGGTCGTCGATGACTTCACCGACACGGGGTCCGACAAGAACCGCGAGTGCGTCGGCCAGGGCATCGCCAATTTCTGCACCGGCTTCATCGGTGGCATGGCGGGCTGCGCGATGATCGGCCAGTCGATGATCAACGTCTCGTCGGGCGGCAGAGGACGGCTGTCGACCTTCGTCGCCGGCGTGTTCCTGTTGTTCCTGATCGTTGGCCTGTCCGATCTCGTCGCCATCATCCCGATGCCGGCGTTGGTGGCGATCATGATCATGGTGTCGATCGGCACCTTCGACTGGGGCTCCATCAAGAGCCTCGTCACCCATCCGCGACGGTCCTCGATCGTCATGGTGGCGACCGTCGTCATCGTCGTCTGGACGCACAATCTGGCGATCGGCGTCTTCGTCGGCGTGCTGCTGTCGGGGCTTTTCTTCGCCTCGAAGATCGCCCAGATCTTCTACGTCACGTCCCAGTTGTCGGCGGATGGCAAGGAGCGTCGCTACAAGGTCGAGGGCCAGGTGTTCTTTGCCTCGTCGGAGAAATTCATCGCTGCCTTCGACTTCAAGGAGAAGGTGGAACGCGTCGTCATCGACGTCAGCCGGTCGCACATCTGGGACCTGACCGGTGTCGGGGTCCTGGACAAGGCGGTTCTGAAGTTCCGCAAGGAGGGGGTCGACGTCGATGTCATCGGCATGAACGAGGCGTCGACCACCATCGTCGATCGCCTGACGGTGCAGAACGATCCCAAGGCGATGGAACTCGTCGGCGGTCACTGACCGGACAGAGATTGAATCGAACAATTCAGACGCCGGCTGCGATCCTTGATCGGGGCCGGCGTTTGCGTTTGCCGTCCGATGCGCTACCTCGCGCGGATGCCAGTTTCTGAAGCCTTGCCGGACACCCGGGTCCTCATTGAAGAACTCGACCGCTGGCGCGACACAAAAGCGACGCTCGCTGTGTGGTGGCGCGACGACGACGTGATGGCGCCGAGCCCCGCGCTCGACCGGCTGCTCGCGGCCTCCGAGCGATCGGGCACGCCGCTGGCGCTGGCGGCAATCCCGTCCGAGATCGACGATGCGCTTGGCCCTCGTCTCGACGGTCCGCTCTTCACGGTATTGCAGCACGGATTTTGCCATCACAACTTCGCGGCACCGGGCGGCCGGGCCGTCGAATGCGGCGGCGATCGGCCGGTCGAGGACGTCGTCGCCAGCCTTGCCAAGGGCCGCCAGCGCCTTGCGTCGCTGTTCGGCGAACGGTTCGTGCCGGCCATGGTGCCGCCCTGGAACCGCATCGAGCCGGCGGTGACCGCAAGGCTGCCCAGCCTCGGCTTCCAGGCGCTTTCGGTCTTCGGAGAAAGCGATGGCGCCGATGCCGGGCACGAAAGGACGTTGCCGCAAATCAACGCCCATCTCGATCTCCTCACCTGGAAAGGCGGTGCGCGCTTTGCAGGTCGGGCCAAGCTGATCAAGCTGGCGACCGAACGGATCGCGAAGCGCCGGCAGCACCGGGCGGCCGGCTTGTCGCCAAACGTCGCCGAGCCGTTCGGCCTTCTCACCCACCACCTCGACCATGACGAAGCCACGTGGGGTTTTCTCGACGAACTCCTCGGTCTCCTGTCGGCGCACCCGGCGGTCCGGCTGGCCTCGGTCCGCGAATTTCTGCCATGAGCGGGCCGCGCGTGCGGTCGGCGAACGCGTCCGATATTCCGGCGGTCGTCGAGCTCCTGCATACGCGCATGAATGCCAAGATCGCGCCGGAGCGCTGGCGATGCATCCTCGACTATCCGTGGCGGCCGCAAGAGGTGGAACACGGCTGGCTGGTCGAGGATCGCGGGCGCATTGTCGGATTCATGGGCACGATCTACAGCGACCGCGTGGTGGCTGGGCAGACCCACCGCTTCTGCGACCTCTCCTCCTGGTATCTGATGCGCGACTATCGCGGCGACGGCACCGGCGATGCGCTGCTTCAGGCCGGCATGGCAAAGCCGGACGTGACCTATCAGACGATGACGGCGCGGCGGGCGACGGGCCGCAAGATCCGGGCGCTGGGTTTTTCCGTGCTCGACGAGACGCGGCATGTGTTTCGGCCGCCCCGGACGACGCCGAAGGACCGGCCCGGCCTCGCGGTCTTCAACAACCCGGCGACGATCCGCGCGCATCTCGATCCCGACCAGCGCCGCGCGCACGACCTGCATGCCGGCTTCGGGCTCGGCGAAGCCTACGTCCCGGACCTCGGCCTCTGGCTTGTCTGGCAGCGCAAGCTGAAGGGCGAGGGCATCGCCTATCACGAGGTGCTGCACGCCAGCCAGCCGGCGCGTCTGTCGGCGAACGCCCAGGCGATCTGCGATGCGGTCGTCTCGGGTGACACCGGCATCCTCGCCGTCGATTCGCGCTGGATGATGCCGGACGACGAGGCCGGGACGCTCGAGACCATCGGGCTGCCGCGCTGGTTCCGCTCGCCCAGCCTGCCCGGCGCAGCGGTCGATCATCTGTATTCGGAGGTCCTCCTGCTCGACCAGAAGCTGCCTTGATCGATGCGGCTCGGCAGCCCGAGGGCTCAGGCCCAGACGACCATCAGGTCGAGCGGCGCGTCGACGCCCTGCACGTGCCGGCAACTGACCTCGGTAAACCGACGATCCGCGACGAAGCCCTGGCCGGTCGCCAGTTTGAAGGTGTCGCAGGTGGTGAGCGCCGCCGAGCCCTCGATCTTGTTGTGCTTTTCGAGCTTGGCGGCGAGGTTAACCGCGTCGCCGATCACGGTGTATTCCAGCCGCTGGGTGTCGCCGAGGGCGGTGAACACGAGCCGACCGGCGGTGACCGCCCCGTTGACCTTGAGGGACGGCGCGCCGATCGTCTCTCCCATCTCGGCCGACCAGGCTTCAGCGACGGGCATGATTTCGGTCAGCGCGGCCATCGCGTCGGCGGCGGCGGTTTCGCTCCGGCGCGAGGCTCCGAACGTCGCCAGCAGTCCGTCGCCCAGATATTTGTCGACGATGCCGCGATGGTTCTGGATGATCGGCACGATGCGGGCGTGCAGATCGACCAGCACGGAGACGACGTAGCCGGGTTCGTTCTCGTTGAGGAAATGCGTGAAGCCGCGAATGTCGAGGATGATCACGGCGGCATCCCGCTCCTGCGCGTCGCCGGCGATGACGCTCGCCGGCGCCTTGGTGATGGCGTTCTCGATATCCTCCGGCAGGAAGCGACGGATTTCCTCGCGCTCGATCTGCTCGCGCACGGCGACGGCCAGAAGGCGCTTTGCTCGCGTCAGCGCCAGGGCCAGCGCGAACGACATGCCGAGGATCGCCACGACCTTGTCGACCTCGGCGCCGACCAGAATCTGGTCGCTCTCGATATAGGCGACGAAGCTTCGTGTCACCGAGACCATGCCGGACTCCTCGATGGCGTAGAGCGTCATGCCGATCCAGCCGACCGCGGCCACCGCGCC
>JBBSUS010000156.1:0-6044 GCA_038234195.1 Hyphomicrobiales bacterium
ATCTGGCCGGCGTTCCTCTCGCGCGTTTCACCGGCTACATCCCTCGGGCGATCGGCTTTGGCACCGAGCTCGCGGGCCCGATCTTCGTCGACTGGGCGCGCTGGTGCCGGCATCGGGATTTTCTCTTCTCCGACCCTGATGTGCCGGAATCGGCGCGTTTCGCCGATGTAAGGTTGCCATTGTTGTCGATCGGTCTCGACGACGACCCGTGGGGCACGCCCGCAGCCGTCGGCGCGCTCTTGCAGCGCTTCGAGAATGCGGAACTCGCGCACATGTTTCTGACAGCGAAGCAGGCAGGGCGCCGTATCGGCCACACCGGGTTCTTCCGCCGCGAGATGCGCGACACGCTCTGGCCGCCGGCAGTGAGATTCGTGCTTTATGGCGTGCTGCCGGCGAATGCTTTGTCGAACGCGGCGTAAGCGACAGCTCAGGCTTTGCGCCGGCTGGACCGCGCGCAAACATCTCTCGCTGAGGCTTTGGCTCAGTCGAACGTCAGCAGGACGATCTTGCCGTTCTCGATCGTTATCGCGCGATCCATGCGGCCCGCAAGCTCATGGTTGTGGGTGGCGATCAATGCGGCGACCCCGGATTGGCGCACCAGCGAGGTCAGGGCGTCGAAGACATAGCCTGCGGTCGTTGGATCGAGGTTGCCCGTCGGCTCGTCGGCCAGAAGCAGTCGCGGCGCATTGGCGACGGCGCGGGCAATGGCGACGCGCTGTTGCTCGCCGCCCGACAACTCGGCCGGGCGATGTTCTGCGCGCTTGCCGATGCGCATGTAATCGAGAAGATCCCGGGCACGTGCGGCCGCGGCCTTGCGATCCTGGCCGAAGATCATCTGCGGCAGCATGACATTTTCGAGCGCCGAGAACTCCGGCAGGAGATGGTGGAACTGGTAGACGAAGCCGATGGCTTTCCGGCGCATTTCGGTGCGGCGCGGGTCACCCAGCATGCCGCAGGCCTCGCCGCCGATGTAGACCTCACCCGCGTTCGGGCGGTCGAGCAGGCCGGCAATGTGCAGGAGCGTCGACTTGCCGGCGCCGGATGGCGCGACGAGCGCTACCATTTCGCCGGCGGAGATGCCCAGTTCGGCTCCGTCGAGGATCGTGAGACGCCCTTCGCCCTGAATGTAGAAGCGCTCGACCTTGTCGAGACGCAGCGCGAAATCCTCGGCCATTATTCGTACCTCAGGGCTTCGACGGGATCGAGGCGCGAGGCCTGCCAGGAGGGAAGGATCGTCGCCAGGAACGACAGGCCGACAGCCATGGCAACGACGAGCGCGACTTCGGAGAAGTCGATCTCGGCGGGCAGTTGGCTGAGGAAATAAAATTCCGGATTGAACAGGATGGTGCCCGTCAGCCAGGAGAAGAACTGGCGGATGCTCTCGATGTTGAGGCAGAACAGCGTGCCGAGGATCAGCCCGGCCAAAGTGCCGGCCAACCCGATCGACGCGCCGGTGATCAGGAAGACCCGCATCACCGCGCCCTTGGTCGCGCCCATGGTTCGCAGGATGGCGATGTCGCTGCCCTTGTCCTTCACCAGCATGAACAGGCCAGAGATGATGTTCAGCGCGGCGACAAGAATGATCAGCGTCAGGATGATGAACATCACGTTCCGCTCGACTTCCAGCGCCGAGAAGAAGGATTCGTTCTGGGTCTGCCAGGTGACCGTGTAATTCGGCCGGTTCGCTGCCGCCTCGATCGTCGGCTGCAACTGGCGCACCTTGTCCGGATCGTGAACAAAGACTTCGATCGATTGCACCTGATCTTCGGAGTTGAAAAAGAGCTGGGCCTGGCTGAGCGGCATATAGACATAGGCGGCATCATATTCCGATAGACCGATTTCGAAGATCGCCCGCACCGGGTAGGCTTTCACCCTCGGCGTCGTGCCGAGCGGTGTGGTGTCACCGTTGGGCGAAATCAGCGTGATGCGGTCGCCGAGCCTCAGTCCCAGTGATTCAGCCAGACGGCTTCCGATCGCGACGCCGTCTTCGTCATCGAAACCTTCGAGCGTGCCCTGCTTGATGTTCGACGAAATCGGCGTCAGCTTCTGAAGGTCCGCACCCCGCACGCCCTTGACCAAAGCGCCGGTGCTCGACTGGGTGAGACCGGAGGCGAGCACCTGCCCCTGCACAAGTGGCATCGCGTAAGCGACGCCCGGCAACGCGTCGAGCCGTTTCGTGATATCCGCGTAATCGGTCATCGGGCTGTCCATCGGATACATGATGACATGGCCGTTGACGCCGAGAATGCGCGACAGCAGCTCGCCGCGAAAACCGTTCATCACCGACATGACGATGATCAGGGCCGCAACGCCCAGCATGATGCCCACGAAGGAGAAGCCGGCGATCACCGAGACGCCGGCATCGCGGCGGCGCGAGCGCAGATAGCGTCCGGCGATCAGCCATTCGAAGCGCGAGAATGGCCGTGTCGAGGTCCTGCCCTCCGGCACAGCATTCGCCGTCAAGGCCATGTCGCTCAAGCTTTGGCTCCCAGGATGCGTTCGACGACGGTGTCGAGACCCACCTCATGCCGCTCGCCGCTTGCGCGCAGCTTGATTTCCGCCTGACCAGCCTTGGCGCCACGCGGGCCGACGATCACCTGCACCGGCAAACCGATCAGGTCCATGCCCGCAAACTTGGCGCCGGCGCGGGTATCCTGGTCATCGTAGAGGACGTCGATGCCCGCGGCGCCGAGCTTGGCGTACACCTCCTCGCAGGCGGCGTCGCAATCGCTGTCGCCGGGCTTCATGTTGATCAGCCCGACATCGAAGGGCGCGACCGAAGCCGGCCAGATAATGCCGTTCTCGTCGTGGCTCGCCTCGATGATCGCCGCCAAAAGCCGACTCGGGCCGATGCCATAGGAGCCCATGTGAACCGGTGTGTCCTTGCCGTCCGGGCCGGTAACGACTGCCTTCATCGGTTCTGAGTATTTTGTACCGAAATAGAAGATGTGGCCAACCTCGATGCCGCGGGCGGCGACCTTGTCGTCTGCGGGCAGCGCATCCCAGGCGGTGGTGTCGTGCATTTCGTCGGTCGCGGCATAGGGCGTCGTCCAGTCCTTGACGATCTTTGCAAGCCCTTCCGCATTGTCGAAGTCGACAGCCTCCGTTGGCACCTGCATTTCGAGATAGTCGCGGTGGCAGAAGACCTCGCTTTCGCCCGTGGAAGCCAGGATTATGAATTCATGGCTGAGATCGCCACCGATCGGACCGGTATCGGCTCGCATCGGGATCGCCTTGAGGCCGCAGCGCTCGAAGGTGCGCAGATAAGCCACGAACATGCGATCGTAGGCTGTTCGGGCGCGCTCGAAGTCGATGTCGAAGGAATAAGCGTCCTTCATCAGGAATTCCCTGCTGCGCATGACGCCGAAGCGCGGGCGCACCTCGTCGCGGAACTTCCACTGGATATGGTAGAGGTTGAGCGGGAGATCCTTGTAGGACTTTACGTAGGACCGGAAGATGTCGGTGATCATCTCCTCGTTGGTCGGGCCGAACAGGAGGTCCCGTTCATGCCGGTCGGTGATGCGCAGCATCTCCTTGCCATAGGCATCGTAACGGCCCGATTCGCGCCACAGATCGGCCGACTGGATGGTCGGCATCAGCAGTTCGACGGCGCCGGAGCGGTCCTGCTCCTCGCGGATAATCGCGCAGACCTTGTCGAGTACCCTCTTGCCCAGCGGCAGGAAGGTGTAGAGCCCCGCCGCCTGCTGGCGGATCATGCCGGCCCGCAGCATCAGCCGGTGCGAAACGATCTCGGCCTCTTTGGGAGTCTCTTTCAGGATCGGCAGGAAATATCGCGACAGGCGCATGTTCAATCCGATGGCGTTCGGCTCGATGGTGATCGAGCGTTGGGGAAACCGGGTCGCCAGACCGTGAGGCCGATCGCGACGTCGTCTCGATGTTCGGCACGCTTCCGCTCGCATGGCACTCTTGGAAGCCCATTGTGCAGCGCGACACCGACCGCCTCTTAAACGGTCAGTCGGCGATTGCAAAGACGGCAGCGCCACGCCCTGCGGCATGGCGTCGCGCCAACTTTGCCCGCCCGGTCGCCGTTTAAAATGAGACGGGCCTTCACAATTCACGTGACAATGGCGTCATGCATGGATATGTTTCGGCCGCATAAGAATGATGCTTATAAAAGCGTCGATATTGCGGTCTAGTCTTGGGAGGACGTGGTTTCCGGCGCGACATTGTCGCAGCCCCGGTCAAAGTCATCGGAGCGAAATCCAGACGCGCGACTTAAAGATGCAGGGCGAAAGCCTTGCATTTTTTTTGTGCGATATCGCGATGATAGCGCGTCCTGCAGTTGAACGAGCAGAGTTCGTCGACCTGGAAACTCGCCTCAGGTTCCTGGGATCATATGCGGAAAATCGTCGGGTCCAAGGCCGTAGACCTGTGTGATGACGTAAAAGCTTACGAAAACCACCGTCGCGACGATCGTCGTCTGGACAACCTTGCGCCCCATGCGCGCCGCGGAGGGCGCGCTATGCGTCGTGCCCGGGACCACCTCTGCGTCGTCTTCCTGGCTGCGCTGGCCGAAAGGAAGAACAACGAAGAGCGATGTCCACCAGATGATGAAGTAGATCGCAACACCGGAGATCCAGCCCATCGTCAAACCTCTTCCAGTTCAGTCAGCGTCCCGAACAGGTCGCCCGGATGGATGAACAGCACGGGCCTGCCATGGGCGCCGATCTTCGGCTCGCCATCGCCCAGGACCCGCGCTCCGCCAGCAACGAGCGCATTGCGCGCTGCAATCAGGTCGGCCGTCTCGTAGCAGATATGGTGCATGCCGCCCTTGGGGTTTTTGGTCAGGAACGCGGCGATCGGCGAGGAATCGCCCAGCGGTTCGAGCAGTTCGACCTTGGCATTGTGAAGTTCGACGAAGACCACCGTGACGCCGTGCTCTGGGAGAGCTTGCGGCGGCGAGACCACGGCGCCGAGGACGTCGCGATAGCGCACAACGGCTGCGTCGAGATCAGGCACTGCCAGCGCCACATGGTTCAGCCGACCCAGCATCGATTCTTCCCTTCCTTGGCGGTGGGGTGCATCCCCTCGCCCTCGACATTCGCAGGTGTGGTACTTATGCGTATGCCGGAGCGGCAGGAATACTGATTTCCCGAAGAGACCTCGTCACGATCGATGGGCCGTACTGTCGCGAAAGGTCCGACCCCCGCCCTGAAGCGCTCCACCATCGCGACAACGCCATGCGGCCGCGCGCGGCCATCATGCCGAGCTTGTCGAAGGACGAGGGACGGGAGAACGCTCAAATCGCCCCGCCCCTCGTCATCCCATCATCAGGACCGCGTGACGAACACTGTGACGATCGGCTTCTTTCCCCAGGCGGCGTAGGCCGAGTTGCGCACGCCGCGCCGCACCGATTCCGAAACCTTGTCCAGATCCTTGCGGCGATTGCGCGGCATCGACTCTATAACCCCCGCAGCGGCTTCGATCAGCAATTCCTCGATCTCCTCGCCCGCTGCATCGTCGGTCGGCAGGCCGAGGGCGACGACGTCCGGATCCTGAATCAGATTGAGCTTCTGGTCGAGTTCGACCAGCACCGATACATGGCCGACGAAGGACAAACGACGACGCTCGTTGATGCCCATCTCATCGGCCGAACCGATCAGATTGCCGTCCTTGTAGAGCCGACCGATTGGAACGTTGCCAATGATCTGCGCCGCGCCCGGCGCTAACTGCACCATCGTGCCGTTGCGGGCCGACACCACCTGCTTGACGCCGAGTTCACGAGCCAGCGCCGCATGCGCGGTCAGATGCGCAGCCTCACCATGGGCCGGAACCGCGATGGTCGGACGGACCCACTCGTACATCTGCTTCATCTCGCTGCGACGCGGATGACCCGAGACATGCACCAGCGCCTGGCTGTCCTCCATGATCAGGACACCACGATCGATCAAAGAGTTCTTGATGTCGATGATACCCTTCTCGTTGCCCGGGATCGCCCGCGACGAGAAGATCACCATGTCGCCCTTCGAGAGCGCCACGGACGGATGTTCGTCACGCGATAGCCGCGCAAGGGCTGCACGTGG